>DXDO01000105.1 GCA_019115425.1 Candidatus Agathobaculum merdigallinarum
GATTTTCTGCTCAAGGGCTTGATCTTCTGCCACGAGTGCGGCTACCCGCTGGCGGTGCTCAACCGCAAAAACGCCAAGGGGGAGGATGTGCTGTATTTTGTCTGCCGCACCTACCAGCGGTTCACCAAGGCCGGGGTCTGCACCTGCCACTCCATCAAGGAGCAGGTGGTCACCCAGGCGGTGGTGGAGCGGGTGTGGGAGGTCTGCCGGAACTATTTGCAGGCCGAAAAGCTGCTGCCCATCGCCAAGCAGGAGGTCGCAAAGGCCCAGGCGGAGGCGGATCACGAGAAGGAGATCGCCGCCCTGAAGGCCAAGATCGACAGCCTGTCCGCCCATCTGGACCAGGTGTATCTGGATAAGCTGTCCGGCCTGCTGGACGAGGCGGATTTCCAGCGGGTCTACCGGAAGGTCAAGGCCGACCGGGCTGCGCTGGAACAGCGCCTCTCCCAAATCGACCGGCCGGACTTCTCTCCAGAAAAGCAGAACGATTTGGCCAAAGAACTGGTGGAACGCTTTCTGGCTACCTCCCCCACCAACCGGGAGGTGCTGGTTTCCCTGATCGAGCGGGTGGAGCTGACCGAAGAAAAAGAGGTCATCCTCCGCTTCCGGTTCCGGGAACTGGAGCAGAAGGGATGACCCCGGTAGTTGCAAGGCTTTGCGCCGGTCAGCGGCGCATTTCTTTGAAGGCAAAATCGTTTACATTAGCGCCGCTGCGATACATACGACCGGGATATCCCCAGCCGTTTGGCGATCTCCCGCTGCGGCAGCGGCGTCGGCAGACCGAGGCCATACCGCAGGCGGATGATTTCGCGTTCGCGCGGGGAAAGACTGTGTGCAAGCGCATGGTGCATGGCGTCATACCGGTCGTGTTCGTCGACGGCGGAAAGTCCGTCATCCTCACAGCAGATGATATCCTGCAAGGCGAGCGCATTGCCGTCGCCGTCGGTTTCGAGCGCGTCGGACAGAGAAAGCTCGCCTGCGGACTTGCGTTTTTGCCGAAAGTACATCAGCAGTTCGTTCTGGATACATTTGGAGGCATAGGTCGCCAGCCGAATGTTTTTGTCCGGACGGAAGGTGCTGACCGCTTTGATCAATCCGATTGTTCCAAGCGAGATCAGGTCATCCTGCTCGGCGCTGGATGCGTAGTATTTCTTCACAATATGCGCCACCAGGCGCAGGTTGTGTTCGATGAGCTGTTCGCGGGCCTTTTCGTCGTGTTCCTGCTGCATTCTTCGCAGCAGTTCAGCCTCCTTTTCCGGTGTGAGCGGCTTGGGAAAGCAGCCGTCAACGCCTTGCACGCGCAGGACAAAGAAAAAAAACGCGCCACCGAGCGCAAATAGGGCGGGAAACAGCATGGGGAAGGCACCTCGTTTCGGCTAAGATATCGTTACCCTATGCGTTCTGTGGGCTGTCCTATTCCGCATAAAATAAGGGCTTGTAATTTACTGCTGAATCCGATATAATGTTTAAGTATCAATGGCAAAATGCACGAGGAGGTGTAAGCTATGGAAGGAAATATGCCGGGTGCGTCGGATTATATGACCCTGCTCATGCAGTTCGCGCCGCTGGTCATCCTGATCGTTGTGTTCTATTTCTTGCTGATCCGTCCGCAGCGCAAGCGTGATAAGGCCGAGCGCGAGATGCGCAACTCGATTGAAGTGGGCGATGAGATCTCTACCATCGGCGGATTTATCGGCCGTGTCGTCAGCATTAAGGACGATGTGCTGGTGATCGAGTCTTCAAACGACCGTACCAAGCTCAAAATTTATCGCTGGGCGATTCGCGGTAAGGAAGCTCCGGCGACCGAAACGGTCGAAGCTCCCAAGGAAGCGGATAAGGACGCCAAGTAATATCTCAGTATCTTGCCGAATAGGATAGGTTATCAATCATTCGGCGGGAGGATGCGCAATGATGAGGAAAACCAACGAAGGCCGGACGCCTGTCGGCATATTGCTGCCGGCTGCGGCAACCGGCCTGCTGACAACGCTGCTGCTGATGCTGATCGGTGCGATCTTGGTGCACCGCGGCACATTGTCCGAAAGTGTGATCGCGCCGTGTGCGTGGGCTTTTCTGGCCGCAGGCAGCGCGTTTGCGGGACTGATCGCATCAAAGCAGGCCGAGGCAAGCAAGCTGCTTTGGGCACTGGGCGCGGGAGCTGCGGTTTTTCTGATCCTGCTGGCTGCGGGAGTCCTTTTGGGCGCGCGGCCGGTCGATATTGTACGCACGGTGGTCAGCCTGCTCTGCGCGCTGGCGGCCTCGGCGATCGGCGGTCTTGCCGGCGCCAATATGCGAAAAAAGAAACGGTATAGCCATATCAAAAAGTAGGAGGGAATTTTCATGAAGCATGTATCCACGCTGACCTCTGCAACTCTGAAGCAGACCGCGGCGCACGGCGGCTGCGGCGAGTGCCAGACTTCCTGCCAGTCTGCCTGCAAGACGTCCTGCACTGTAGCGAACCAGAAGTGCGAGCACGCTTCCAAGTAAGCCGTTCCGGCTTTCTTGGAAAAGGGCCTGACCGAGCCGGTGGTTCGGATCAGTCCTGCCGCCTACGGCGCGCCCTGCGGGCACACTTCTGCGGCGGTTTGTGAAAAAAGTCAGGCGCATGTCCTGACTTTTTTGTCAAGCGGCGGTTATACCGCCGCTTTCCATTTCATCCGCGCTGGGGCGCGGGAATGTTTGGATTGACTGAGGCGCGCAGGGGCGCGCCTTGTTCCTGTATATCGGAGGAAATATAGAAAATGATTCATCGTTATCAAAAAAACGGGCTGAATTTTCTGCTCGATGTCAATTCCGGCGCGGTGCATGTGCTGGATGACATCAGCTATGCGGTGTCCGGCCTGATCGACGAGAATATGGAGGAGACCTGTCCGCAGTCCGTGGTGGATGCGCTGACCCAGTATCCGGCGGATGAGGTGCGCGAGGCATACAGCGAGCTGTATGCGCTGAAGAAGGCGGGGCAGCTGTTTGCGGAGGATGACTACATCGACGTGAGCAAGTACATACCGGTCGGCGCGCCGGTCAAGGCGCTCTGCCTGCATGTCGCGCACGACTGCAACCTGCGCTGCACCTACTGCTTCGCCTCCACGGGTGATTTCGGCAAGGGGCGTAAGATCATGCCGCCCGAGGTGGCGAAAAAAGCGATCGATTTTGTGATTGCGCGCTCGGGTAAGCGGCATAATATCGAGGTAGACTTCTTCGGCGGCGAGCCGCTGATGGCGTGGGACACGGTCGTGCAGACGGTCGATTACGCGCGCAGCCTGGAAGAGAAGTTTGACAAGAAGTTCCGTTTCACCATCACGACCAACGGCCTGCTGCTCGATGAGGACAAGCGGGCGTATATCAATGAAAATATGGACAATGTCGTGCTGTCGCTCGACGGACGGCCGTCGGTCAACGACGAGTTTCGCAAGACCGTGTCCGGCGCGGGCAGCTACGACGTGATCGTGCCCAAATTCAAGGCGCTGGTAGACGCGCGCGATCCGCAGAAGGATTACTATGCGCGCGGCACCTTTACCTCGCACAATCTGGATTTTGCCGAGGATGTGGTACACATCGCAGACGCGGGATTTGACCGTCTTTCGGTCGAGCCGGTAACCGCGGACCCGGGCTGCGGCTACGATCTGACCGAGGCCGACCTGCCGAAGATCGAGGCCGAGTATGACCGCTTGACGGAAATCATGCTAGAGCGCCGCAAGCAGGGCAAGCCGTTCAGCTTCTTCCATTTCATGGTGGATCTGGATCAGGGGCCGTGTGTGGTCAAGCGCCTGCGGGGCTGCGGCGCGGGCTATGAGTATGTCGCCGTCACGCCGGACGGTGATATCTACCCCTGCCATCAGTTTGTCGGCAAGGATGAGTTTAAGCAGGGCAGTGTGCTTGACCAGTCGTTCGATATGGAGATTGCAACAAAGTTCGCGGGCATGAACATCTACACCCGTCCCAAATGCCAGAAGTGCTGGGCGAAGTTCTATTGCTCGGGCGGCTGCTCGGCGGCGAATTACAATATGAATC
Organism: Candidatus Agathobaculum merdigallinarum; assembly: GCA_019115425.1. Taxonomy (GTDB): domain Bacteria; phylum Bacillota; class Clostridia; order Oscillospirales; family Butyricicoccaceae; genus Agathobaculum; species Agathobaculum merdigallinarum. The sequence continues at coordinate 4,009 of DXDO01000105.1, forward strand.
ACGATATGAACGATTCGTATGATCTGGGCTGTGAGATGGAGCGCAAACGATTGGAGTGTGCAATTTATCTGAAAGCGGCGGAGAAGATCTTTGAAGATTAGTCATAGTGCCAAATTGTGAGAAAAATATGTAAAGTTCATTGCAAACCGCCGGTTTTGTGGCGTATAATGAGCGTTGTATTTGCAAATGTCCTGATAAAGGAGATGTGATGATATGCCGCAGAACGTAATGGTATCGGTGGTCGGCGAGGGCGAATATATGCCTAAACTGGTGAGAGCCATCCTGTGCAAGGAGGTCATTCCGCCGCGCAACCTGTTTTTATCGTCTAAGAATAAAGCCGCCTGTGAGGCGGCGGAGGGCTATTCGGTCAGCCTGTGCGAGGATGATATTTCCGCAGTGATCAAAAGTGAGATTGTGCTGGTGACCGCGCCCAAGCGCGAGATGCCGACCGAGCTTGCGAAGATTTCGGGCAGTTCGCAAAAGCGCTTGATCGTGACCGTGTGCGACAGCGAGCAGATCGATCTTGCCTATATTTCCGAGCGTATCGCCGCCGTGACCGAGTTTATTGCGGCCGTACTGCATCGGGATGAAAACGGCAAGCTGTACGCGACCTATGAGATCAGTCAAAAGGCGCGTCTGTTTCTGCACCAGCCCTGCCGCGATTTGGTCAACGCCATGTGCGATCTGATCAACGAAGAGGGCTGAGTTCTAATCGAACCAAACCGGGAATATGCTGTTCTATGACCTTCCCCAAGGAGGAGACGTATGAACAAACAGCATATTCTCGGTTTTTTCGATTCTCTGGTTCGGACACCGGCGTTTCTGTTCCTGTGCGCGATGTTTTTATGCGGCGCACTCGCGGGCGGCTTAACCGGACTGCACGCCAGCGCGGGGGACAGCGCGGTCGAATTGACAGCCATGCTGTCCGTGCTGCCCGAACAGACGTTGAAGAGTGTTCTGTGCGCGGTGCTGTGGCTGGTGCTGCCCCTGATATGCGCGCTGCTGCGGATGGCGTCGCTGTGTCTGTCCGCAGTGGTGGCGGCGCGCGGCTTTGTGCTCGCACTGACCGTGGCGGTGGGGATCGGACAGGGTGAGGATGTGCTGCTTTTGCTGTGTGCCGCCGGCCTTCCCGCAATATTGAGCGTGTCCGCGCTGCTTGCGGCGTGCGCCATGGTGTGGCAGAGCGGGGAGACTGCGGGGCGGTATTCGCTGCATGCCTGCCGCCTGCCCTATGCGCTGTGCGTAGGGCTCGCCGCGCTGAGCGCCCTGCTGCGTGTGGCGATGGCAGCTCTGTGGAATCTGTAAGCAGAAAACCCGATACAATGTTTGCAGCAATCAAGCGCCGCCGGATGGAGCGCGAAACGCCGTCTTACTGCGGACGCATTGCCCATGTCTTACAGGCTGAAAACGTACATGTCAAGCAGCAGAGATTTTGTTGGATCAAAAAGCTGTTCGGAAGATGGATTTTGACAGAGAAAGGCTCCGGCGCATTTGCACCGAAGCCTTTCTTCTGATTATTTTCGCATCGCAAGAAATTTTTCCTTGATGTACGCTGCGGCGGCGCACGGGTCATCCGCCTTCATCACAGCGGAGACAACGGCAACGCCCGCGATCGGACTGTCCGCCAGCACATCCATATTATCCGCGTTCAGCCCGCCGATGGCGACGACCGGAATGGGCACCGCGCGGCAGATTTCGTTCAGCGTGGAGACCGGCGTGATTTTTGTGGTGACGTGCGTGGTGGTCGGGTAGATCGCGCCCGTACCCAGATAGTCCGCACCGTCCGCATAGGCAGCGCGGGCAGCCTCGACCGTTTTAGCGGTGGCGCCGACGATTTTGTCAGGCCCAAGCAGCCTGCGGCATACCGCTACCGGAAGGTCGCTCGCCCCGACATGGACGCCCGCCGCTCCGCACGCGAGGGCGACGTCTACGCGGTCGTCGATGATCAACGGCACCTGGTATGGATCGGTGACCGCCTTCACCCGCTGCGCAAGCGCAAGGTAATCGCGGCCGCCGGCATCCTTTTCGCGAAGCTGGATGAGCGTCGCGCCGCCCGCGCACGCCCGATCGACCGCGCGGAGCAGGGATTCGGCGGTGTGGTAGGTGCTGTCCGTAATGACATAAAGAGTGGGATCAAATTGCATAAGTGTTCCTCTTTCCAATCGTGATCATGAGCAGGCCGTCGCCCGTTCCAAGTGCGCCGAGCGTTGTGCCATCCGACGCAAAAGCGGCACTATGGCCGATGAAACCGTCCGGCGCGTACTGGTCCACGCCGAGAACCGGGATTTCGTTCTCGATCGCGCGGGCGCGCAGCAGGGTGCGCCAGTGCAGCAGCTTGTTTCTGCCTGCTGCCCAGCCTGCCGGGACAAAAAGCAGTTCTGCGCCCGCAGCCTTTTGCTCCGCGGCGAGCGCGGGAAAACGTAGCTCAAAGCAGGTGATCACGCCGAGCCGCCCCAGCGGTGTGTCGATGGGGGAGAAGGGCGTGTCGCCTGCCTGACATTCGTCCGACTCCCGATAGCCGAACGCGTCGTACAGACGGCGCTTTCGGTAGAAGCCGCGCGGCGCACCGCTGTTATCCAATATAAGAATCGTGTTGTACGGCAGGCCGTCCGTCCGCTCATACATACCGGCGGACAGCCAAATACCGCATTGCCGCGCAATGCGGCCCAAGGCGGCGGCAAACGCGCCGTCCTGCGGCTCCGCAGCCTGTATGTTTAGCGACTGCCTGTTCGTTTTTGCATAAAACATGCTGTATTCCGGCAGAAAAAGCATGCAAGCGCCGTTTTTCGACGCTTGCTGTGCAAAGCGCTCGATCACAGCGAGATTTGCATCTTTGTCCGCACAGGCGCTGAACTGCGCCAGCGCGGCGGTCATTCCCGCCAGCCTTTGCACACGTCCACCCAGGCCTTGTAGCCGGAGAACTTCTCCAGCTCGGGGATGGTCAGCTCAATGGCGGAGTTGCTCGAGCCGCAGGCGGGAAACACCGTTTCAAACCGGTGCAGGGATTCGTCCAGAAAAACGGTAACGTCCGCGTTCACGCCGAACGGACACACCCCGCCGACCGCATGGCCGATCTCCGGCTCGACCTCCTCAAAGGAGAGCATCTTTGCTTTGCAGCCAAAACGCGCCTTATACTTGGGGTTGTCCACCTTGGTGTCTCCGGCGGCAACGATCAGGATGACGCCGTCATTCGTGCGGAAGGATAGGGTCTTTGCGATGCGGGCAGGCTCGCAGCCGACAGCCTGCGCCGCCAATTCAACGGTCGCTGAGGATACGTCAAATTCTTTGACGCGGTCCTCAACGCCGAATTGTCTCAAATGGGACTTTGCTTTTTCAATGGACATGGTCACTTTCCTCCGGTTTGTTCAGGAATTGCGTCGATCAGGCTTTCGCACAGCCGGCGTAAATAGCAGGCGATCTCGCTCAGAGCCAGGCAGATGGCAAGACGCTCGTTGGGGTCATCCGCATTTGCGGGAAGCTGCTCGCGCAGCAGCGGGGGGATCACATCGCGCATCCGTTCCTTGTCTGCCAGCAGGCGGGTGTAGCACGCTTCGAAATCCACATCCTCCCGTCCGGTCAGCGCCTTGATGTCGCCGAGCCGCAGGGTCTGCTTGAGATGGTAGACGCAGAGCAGCTGCATGATCTGCTGCCGCGTGTATTTCTTCCCGCGCACAGGGGTCATCAGACCCTCCTTGACGTAGTTGTTGACCATGGTTTTGGTCAGCAGCTTGTCCGACGGATCGCGTTTTCCATCGGCAAGATGCTGTTCGAACAGGGAAAGGATCTGATCCATATACAGATCGAGTTGCGGCACATCCGTGGGGAGAATATCGCGGTCGGAAAAGACCGCGTCAATGGTATCATTCAGCGGATACATGTCGTTCACCTCGTTTCGTGTCTATTATAATCCTTTGACGCACACTGCGCAAGGGTAAGGCGGGTGGACATTTCCTGCGAGCGTGGTATACTTAAGACAACACCACACAATGCAAAATATTCTCGCAAATCGCTCTTGTCAAATTATGCGGTATTGCCTTTATTCTATAAGGGGGGATTGTTTTGAAAGCAAGGTTTTGTAAGTTCCTGCTGTGCGTTCTGTTTGCAGCCCTGCTTGCGGCATCCGGTGCGGCAGGAACGGTTTGTGCATCTGCCGCGGATGCAGCGGTTCGAATGCCGGTTTTGATGTATCACGATTTCACAAACGATCCGAACGATACGGACAGCATGACGGTGACCGGCGAGCATTTCCGGCTGGATATGGAGTTTTTGCGGGAATTCGGGTATACGCCGCTCCTGCCTGCCGACTTGGTCGCCATACAGCAGGGGACCATGGAAATGCCGGAAAAGCCGGTGATGATCACCTTTGACGACGGCTACCGATCGAATTATGATATCGCGTATCCGATCCTGCAGCAGACCGGTATGAAAGCGGTGATCGCGGTGGTAGCGCGCAACATGGTCGCCGAGGACACCGGCGATCCGCTGCGCGGCCATCTGCTGTGGAGCGAGATGCGCGAAATGGTGCAAAGCGGATGGGTGGAAATCGGCTCGCATACCTGCAACCTGCATAATCCGCAGTATGGAGGAAGCAGCGCGCCGGACGGTATCGATGGTGTGATGCGGCGCAGGGGAGAGTCCCAAAGCGCATACCGCACGCGCGTGGGTGGAGACCTGGCGGCCAGCATGAAACGGATCACGCAGAACACCGGACAGACCAGGGTCAACTACTTTGCCTATCCGTATGGCGCATATGACAGCTGGATGCAGCCGCTTTTGGAGGAGAACGGCATTGCGGTCAGCGCGCTGACCCACATGGGGCAGGCGACGCCCATGGTCAGCCTGCATAAGCTGCCGCGCTATGGCATGAAAATGGAAAATCCGGTGTCCCTGCTGCTGCGGCAGATGAATACGGCGGCGCCCACCCTTGTAACAGTATCGGTCAACGGCGTTCAAAGCAGGCTGCCCGCCTATTATATAGACGGCAGCAACTATGTACGCGTGCGCGATGTTGCGGCGCTGCTGATGCATACGTCCAGTGGGTTTGACGTGCGGTGGAACAGCGCGCAGCGCCGCGTGGAGCTGGTTTCGTTTACGCCGTACATACCGATCGGAACGGAAAATAAGCCCCTGCCCGCGGGGAATCGCACGGTGCAGTCGGTTGTGGAGCCGACGATGGCGGATGGCGTGCCGCACATGCCCGCGGCCTATCAGCTGGACGGCTGCACCTATTATAAGCTGCGCAGCCTAGGGGATTTGTGCGGTTTTCTGGTAACGTGGAACGGTGATACAAAAGTGATCGAAGTGACGGCCTAGAGGCTGTTTGAGAATTGAAATTATCATTTTGCGAGGTGTGCCGCGCCGCAGATACCCCGGGAATACAAGGCCGCCGGAAAACATCTGTTTTTCGACGGCCTCCAATACACCCATCATTTTATGAGGGTGTATTTTTTTATTTTAAGGTTACAATAATTTCACAAATTTTCTATTGCATTTTTGAAATAATATAGTATCATATAAAATAGCAAGTAGTTATCAATACTATATAATGCGCAAGGAGGGTGCTGTATGCCGCGTGCATTTCACAAGGCGCGAGAGCCGTTTTCAAGCTATTCCCATTTTGTTGGAGCGGTGCTCAGTGGGCTGGGGCTGTTTGTCATGCTGATCCGGCTGCTGCTCGACGGTTCGGTGACCGGTCAGATCGCGGCAGCGGCTGTAGTGTTCTGCCTGTCGCTGATCGCGCTGTATTCCGCGAGCAGCGTTTACCACTTTTCCCGCCGGGGGGAATTTGTGCTCCGGCGGCTGAAAAAACTCGACCACAGCATGATCTATGTGCTGATCGCGGGCAGCTATACGCCGATCGTACTGCGGTATATGCCTGCACCGCGCAGTTATCTGTTTCTCGGCGTGATCTGGCTGATTGCAATCACCGGCATTGCCATTAAGCTGCTGTGGATTGATGCGCCGCGCCTGCTGGGTACGGCCCTTTATCTGGCGCTTGGCTGGGCGATCGCCTTTGATTTTGGCGCTGTGCTCAGCATGCCGGCGCCGGCGATCGCTCTGCTGGCGGCAGGCGGACTATCTTATACCGCAGGCGGTATTATCTATATTGCGAAGCGGCCGAATCTGGGACCGACGCTCGGCTTTCATGAGCTGTTTCATCTGTTTGTGATTGCGGGCAGCGTGTGCCACTATTTGATGGTATTCCTGTATGTTCTGTGAGTAGTCCAAAAGAGAAAGTGCATACTTTCTTTTGGCGGGATGCTTGACATCACTGAAAAATAAGTATATAATCTAATTAAGATATAATACTAATAAAGGAAGGGTGATGCGATGCAGACCAGAAATACAGTGCAGCGTCAGATTGTTTTGCAGACCGTTTTGCGGATGCACGATCATCCCACTGCGGATACCGTGTACGCGGCGGTGGCGGCCGAGCATCCTTCGATCAGCAAGGCGACCGTCTACCGCAATTTGAATCAGCTTGCCAGCCAGGGAGAGATCCGGCGTGTCCCCGTCCCGAATGGGGCTGACCGGTTTGATTTTAATACAGCGGAACACTACCATGTGCGCTGTATGCGGTGCGGCAAGGTATATGATGTATATATGCCGCATATCGATAATCTGCTCGACAGGGTGGAGGATGCATCAGGCGTCGAGGTGCAGCGGTATGATATCCTGTTTGAGGGCGTGTGTCAGGACTGCAAACAAGCAAAGATCAGTTAACCTTTCAGCCGGCATATCTGTCGGCTGAAAAATATATTATAAAGCAAGGAGCATGTTATTATGGCAAACTTGAAGGGCAGTAAGACGGAGGCCAATCTCCAGACCGCGTTTGCGGGCGAGTCCATGGCGCGCAACAAATACACCTATTTTGCATCCAAGGCGAAGAAGGACGGCTATGTTCAGATCGCTAAGATTTTCGAGGAAACCGCGAACAATGAGAAGGAGCATGCAAAGATCTGGTTCAAGCTGCTCAACGGCGGTATCGATGACACTGCGGCCAACCTGAAGGCGGCAGCCGAGGGAGAAAACTACGAGTGGACCGATATGTACGCGACCTTTGCCAAGGAGGCGCATGAGGAAGGCTTTGAAGACATCGCGTTCCTGTTTGAGAAGGTCGGCGAGATCGAGAAGGAGCATGAGGCGCGTTACCTCAAGCTGCTTTCCAACGTAGAGAGCAAGGTTGTTTTCTCGCGCGACGGCGACTGCATCTGGCAGTGCTCGAACTGCGGCCATATCGTTGTCGGCAAGCAGGCGCCTGAGGTTTGCCCGGTTTGCGCGCATCCGCAGGCTTACTTTGAGATCAAGGCGGAAAATTATTGATCGTACGGCATCCGTTCCGGCCGGATCGGCGGGGATGCCCCTGCGACGAACCCTGTGTAAAGAAGCCCCCGAAAACCACGGTTTTCGGGGGCTTTTTGTGTTGGTTCAGCGCCCGAGGGGAACCGTCGGGCGCTGAGGAAAACGTGGCGTTGTCTGCACACCGCCGCGTTTTCCGTTTGATGCCGCGCCGGCACATGGGAAAAGCAGCATACCGGAGCGCGGAGAAATAAGTAGCCCGTAGGGTTGGGGGTAGGAGGTTTGGGAGAGTCAGGCGGGCTGCTTTGCGGGCTGGGATGCGCCGAGCGTGCGGGTGTATTGCGCCATGCGCCATACCACAAACACCGCGACAACCAGTTCGGTCACCGGCATGGCGTACCAGAGCGCTTCGGGCGAAAACAGCGCGGGCAGCGCGTAGATCAGCGCGCCGCTGATGACAAGACCGCGGGACACTGATACGACGAGCGCCGTGCCGGGCTTCATGAGCGCCTGGAAGTAATAGGTCGAGAAGATGTTGAGCGGCAGCAGCAGGAACGAGATACAGTAGCTGCGGAAAATGGAGGGCGCGACCGCAAGCACACTCTCGGTCGGCGCCATAAAGACGCGCACGATCCCGTTCGGGACAGCAAGCGTCAGCGCGGTCCAGAACAGGCTGAACGCCGCAACAGAATACAGCGCATAGCGCAGGGTCTGCCGGATGCGCGTCCATTCCTTCGCGCCGAGGTTGCGCGAGATGATCGGCTGCGCGGCCTGCCCGATGCTGTACGCGCAGCACTGCACGATCGTACTGACGTTGACGATGATGCCGTAGACCGAAAGTCCGTCCGCACCAATGTAGCGCATGATCTGGCGGTTGAACAGTATGGTCAGGATGCCCATGGCCACATCGATGAAAAAGGTTGAAAAGCCGGTGACAATAATCTGCTGGATCTGGAGCGGCACACGCTTCGGGCGTACCAGCCGCAGCGTACACTTGCGCGAGAAAAAGTGCGTCAGCATGACAAAGAACGTGATTGCCGCGCCGATCGCGGTCGCAAGGCCCGCGCCGAAGATACCCATGTCGCAGGCAAATACGAAAAACCAGTCGCCGAAGATGTTGAAAATGCCGCCCGCGAGCACACCCGCAGTCGCAAGGCCGGGGTTGCCGTCATTTCGCAGGAAGGCCGCCAGCATCTGATTGAACAGGAAAAACGGCACGACGAATTTGATCGGCAGCACATAGTCCTGCGCGAGCGGGAGCAGCGCGTCCGACGCGCCGAACAGGCGCAGCATCGGCGTGTCAAAAAAGGCAATGACGATCCACCAGAGCGCCGCGAAAAACACCGCAAGGCCGAGCGCTGTGGTAAAATATTCGTTTTCATCCTCGTGGCGCGCGCCCTTGCTGCCGCGCAGCGTGGAGAACAGCACCGAGCCGCCGATGCCCGCCAGCAGTCCGAAGCTGTAAATGATGTTCCACACCGGCGCGACCACGGCGAGCGCTGCCGTGCCGTCCGGTCCCTGATACTGGCCGACCATCGCCATGTCCACGACGCTGTAAATCGAGCTGGTCAGCGCGCTGCCGAATGCCGCAGCCAGATAACGGAAATACAGCGGTCTGACTTTGTCCTTGAGTAAATCCATATTTCCCATTCCTTTCCGATGATAATGCCGCGGCTGGGCAGGTGAAAATAAAAAAAGCCGGATAAGACTACGGGCGTTTCAACCCGTCACCTTATCCGGCTTATCATTTCCATCGAATGATTTGCCCTCCGCGTGAGCGTAATATATTCTAGCACTGGGGAAAACAATCGTCAATGGCGAAAGTGACGAAAATCAGCGCGGTTTTTCACTCGTCCGTGCGCAAACGTTCCACAATGCTCTGTCTTGCTGTTCCGCGATAAGTGACCAGCGGGATGGCAAGCCCCAGCAGGATGAACACCGGCAGCAGCACCGCGAGCGGCAGCACGCTGAACTTGTACACGAAGAACCAGAAAACGTTTGCGCAGCCCGCGCCGATGAGCGGCCCCAGCGTCACGCTCAGGAATGTGCTGACCGCCATGGCGAGCAGGGCGTAATACAGCCCCTCGAGCATGAGCATGCGTCTCAGCTGTCTGCCCGTCATGCCGATGGCCTGCAAAACCGCGAATTCGTGCTTGCGCGTGATGATGCCGGTCAGCACGGCGTTTAAGAAGTTGAGTACGCCGACCAGACCGATGATGAAGCTGAGCGCGCCGCCGAGTGTCAGGAACATGCTGCGCATGCTGTCAAACTCCGCCTGATAGGTCGCCTTGCTCTCATAGTCGAACAGCGGCTGCACGTTTTCCGTGTAGTCCATGAGGAAGGCTTCCATTTCGCCGTCCGTGCCGTCCTCCACGTCGAACACATAGGTCATCACGGAATCGGTCTGCGAGTCCTGCTTGAACTGCTCCGCGCCCAGCACGAACTGATCCGCGCCGTAAAAGCGGTAGTCGATAGAGCCGGGGATGGTGACCGCCGCCGCGACCGTATACTCCACATCGCGGTAAGTTTTGGCGCGCGAGCCGACGCTGACCCCGCTGGCATAGGCCGCGTCGACCTCCCCCTGCGGGATGACTTCGCCCGTGTCCGTGTAGTAGTATTCGTATTCCTCCACATAGCGCAGGTGCACCTTGTCGCCCACCTTGGCCCAGTGGGACTGCGCTTCCGGGTCGCCGTAGTCGTCGGTCGCATACACCGCCGCGATCGCGTTTTTCGTGGGGTCGGACAGGGCGGACAGGTCGCCGTCCAGCACGGTCAGTTTGGACAACGGGAAGTCCTCCATGCCGTAGAGCTGGACGCGGTCGGCGATCTGGCCGGATGCGTTTTGCTCGGCCTGTTCGACCATCTGGTCCAGATGGTCCGCCGGGTACCACTGGCCGTTATTCTGGCGGAACCAGTCCTCGGAGACAAATTCCTGCACGCTGGATACCTGCCCATAGATGCGGCCGGACTGCGTGATGCCGCCCTGGGCGTCGATATCCTCGATCACGTTTTCGGGCACGGCCTCGTCGGTCGAGGAAAAGCCCGAACCGGTCTGGAAGTACGCCGCGTCGCCCACAATGAAATCCACCGCCGACTTGCTCGCGAGATACCGGTCCATGTCAAAGCCGATCGCAAAGGTGTAGGTCAGCTGCATGAGCACCACCGCGAGCGCGAGCGAAATGACCGTGATGACCGTCTTGCTGCGGCTGCGGCCGAG
>DXDO01000009.1 GCA_019115425.1 Candidatus Agathobaculum merdigallinarum
CGTTTAGCCGGTCCGGCATTGGGCAGGCCGAGGAAGGACGATCACAGGGACAAAACACAGGATCGTCTGGATGAATGTGAACGTGTGGAGGCAGAGCGCAGGTTCAGTCTGGCAAAGCGGAAATGCGGCATGGGGATGATTACCGCCAGACTGCGTGAAACAGCCGCCCATGTGATTGCCATGTCGGTCCTGCTGCTGAATCTCCGCAAGATTCAGAGCGCCCTTTTGCGGATTTTGGTGGTGCTGCTCGCCGCTTGGCTCCCTCGCAGGAAATCGTCGTTTGTTCAGTAGACATTACTTAAAGCCACCTTTCAAACTTTTCATTACCATGCGCTGCTATCTATCTGCTCGGCGCTTCGCTTGACGCCTGCCCATTGCCCGTATGAACAAGGCGCGCTCTGGGGATGCTGAACGGCAGGGGACTATTCCATCCCGTGATTTACGACAAAAAGAGATGCTTTTATGCGCTGCGCCTCGCCTGAGAAAGAGAAAATCTGCCGAAATTTTGACAATAGGGACGCTGGATGTTAAAATAATTCGTACCTACTTGCAAAAATTGAGGGGGAATATCATTTGATGAAGAAGTTATGGTCCAGCCTCCCGTTTCGCCTGCTGCTCGGCGTAGTGGCCGGCATTGTGCTGGGGCAGGTTGCGGGGCCTGCGGTGATGAATGTAGAGGTAACCTTAAAATATGTGATCGGACAGTTTATCAATTTCTGCGTGCCGCTCATCATCATCGGGTTTATCGCGCCGTCGATCGCCAAAATGGGTGCAAACGCCTCGCGGATACTGGGTGTCGCGATCTTATGCGCGTATGTGTCGTCGGTGCTGGCGGCGCTGCTGTCCATGGGCGCGGGCTATGCGATCATTCCGCATCTGTCCATCGTCTCCGTGACGGACGGTCTGCGCGAGCTGCCCGAGGCGGTGTTCCAGCTGGATATCCCGCAGATCATGAGCGTGATGAGCGCGCTGGTGCTGTCCATCCTGCTGGGTCTGACCGCTGCGTGGACGCGCGCCAAGACCTTTGCCTCACTGCTGGATGAGTTCCAGAAGATGGTGCTGCGCATGGTTTCGAGCGTGGTGATCCCGGTTTTGCCGCTGTTTATCATGCTGACCTTCTGTGAGCTGTCCTATCAGGGCACGATCACCGAGCAGCTTCCGGTGTTTATCAAGGTCGTGCTGATCGTCATGGTCGGGCACTATATCTGGCTCGCGCTGCTGTATGCGGTGGGCGGTGCCTATTCGGGGGCAAATCCGCTGCGTGTGCTGCGCAATTACGGGCCGGCTTATCTGACCGCGGTGGGCACGATGTCCTCCGCGGCAACACTCGGTGTTGCGCTGCGCTGCGCGAAAAAGTCCCAGCCGCCTCTGCGCGGGGACATGGTGGATTTCGGCATTCCACTGTTTGCCAACATTCATTTGTGCGGCTCGGTGCTGACCGAGGTGTTCTTTGTGATGACGGTTTCACAGATCCTGTATGGCTATATCCCGTCGCTTTCGTCGATGGTGCTGTTCTGCGTGCTGCTCGGTGTGTTTGCCATTGGTGCGCCGGGTGTGCCAGGCGGCACGGTCGTGGCTTCGCTCGGCCTTATCACCGGTGTGCTGGGTTTTAACGATACCGGAACCGCGCTGATGCTGACCATTTTTGCCTTGCAGGACAGCTTCGGTACGGCCTGCAACGTGACCGGCGACGGCGCGCTCACCATGATCCTGACCGGCTATGCCAACAAGCATAATATTCCCGAACAGGAATTGAATTTTGAGCTGTAAGGGAGGATTTGCATGTTAAGCCGAATCAAAGTCGTGCATTTCAGCCCCACGGGCGGTACACGGCGGGCGGCGCTGCTGCTGGCAGAGGGCATGGTCGCCGACATAGAGGAGATCGATCTCTGTAGGCCGGAAACGCAGGCGTATTCATTTGGAGCGGATGATGTAGTGCTGGTTGCGGGGCCGGTTTACGGAGGAAGGCTTCCGACGCTGATGGTCGAGCGGCTCAAGGCGTATACGGGCGGCGGTGCCCGCGTGGTATCCGCGGTGGTTTATGGCGGCCGCGCGTATGAGGATGCACTTGTCGAGCTGGATGATCTGCTGGAATCGCAGGGGTTCCGCGTGACCGCCGCCGCTGCGCTGCTCGCGGAGCACTCGATTGTACATTTGCTCGCGGCAGGGCGGCCGGACGCGCAGGACAAGGCGCAGCTCATGGCGTTCGGCGCGCGTATCGCTGCCAAGCTGGAGCGAGGCGAAACCGCCGCGCCTAAGGTGCCGGGCAATCGGCCGTATAAGGAGTGGGCGGGAATGTCCGCCGTGCCGGTGGTTTCAGAGGCTTGTACTGCCTGCGGCGCCTGTGCGCAGCAGTGTCCGGCGCAGGCGATCCCGCAGGATGATCCGCGTCAAACCGACGCGGCCCGCTGCATCACCTGTATGCGCTGTGCGGCAGTATGTCCGCAGCAGGCGCGTGCGCTGCCTGCGCCCGTTCTGCAGATGCTGACGCAAAAGCTGTCGCCGTTTGTGAATAAACGACAGGAAAATGAATTGTACTTATGATAAAAAGGACTGCGACCCAAGGGCGGGCCGCGGTCCTTTTGCGTTGAAATATGATATTGACGCCGTAAAAGCGGGCGTGGTTGGAATTTTCGTCATGGTGCTTGACGAAATTGTGGGTTCGCGTAAGTGCTGCGATAGCGCTTCAGCGCTTCATTCCAGCTGTTATAAGCTGCGGAGGGACGGTTGTCGGGCAGCGTAAACGTTTGCTTGAGGTACTGCCCGAGGTAGGCGGTCACCTTGACCGCGCCACGGTAGTTGAGATGATCGCCCTTATCGCGCGTATCGGTTTTCCAGTCGATCGGCACTTTGTCCGGCATCAGATTGAGATCAAGATAGGGCAGGCCGTGCTCGGCGGCAAAGGCTGCGATGCGGTTGTGCCGCGCATAGTTCCAGTTCAACGTGCTCGGCGTGCTGACGAGGACCAGCTGTGTGCCGTGTTTCTCACAAAGGTCGAGCATATCTTGCAGGCAGTTGATGTTGAGCAGAGGGATCTCTTTCATCTGGTCGGTGGGCTGCATATGCCGTCGAGCGTCGGCCGCTGCAACCTTGTTATTATACCGGTAGCCCTTGAGGTCATCTGTCCAGGTATAGCCCATTGGGCCGCTGAGATCGTTGACGGTCAGCGCCTTCCACCGGTCATGATAGCGCAGAACGGAAAACAGTGATTTGGCGCGGGAAAGCAGATAGTCGTTGAAGGTATAGGGGCGGAAGATCGCGTTGGTCTCCAGAATGACGACCTTGGGGCTTTGGCGCTCAAGCGCCTGCCGGAGAAAACGGTGCGAATCATACAGCGGCTGGGCCGAGGTGCTGCACAGGTAGGAGGTAAATCCGTGTTCCGCCCACATCTGCATGGGAGAGATCGAGCTGTACGCCTCGCTGTCGCCCACGACCAGCACGTCGATGGAGTGATCGCGTTCGCCGAGGATGCCGCCCGCAAACAGCTCGTCGCTGCCCACGCCGAATGTTTTGTGGTTGTTTTTCGGCATAAACAGGAAGGAAGCTGTCAGCAGCAGGGCTCCGAGCAGTGCCAAAAAACACGCGCCCTTGGCGAGCAGCGCAATACAGGTTTTCATTGACAACCTCCTTAAAATGCGGCATAGATTGGATCGACCGGCACATAGCCGACCCCGTATGCGCCGAAGATAACGACGAAAAGGATGGCGGAATAATACACCGACCAGCGGATCGCGATATGCTGTCGCGCAACCGTTTCCCGTATGGGGATACCGCGTTCGCGCAGTGCACCGACCGCGAACACAAGCAGTACAGCCACAGCCGTGATGAAAAAGTCATGTCCATCCATGCCTAGACCAAGGAACGCGCCGTCGGTGAAGGAACGCAGTGAAAAGTCCGTGATCATGCGCCGGAACATGGAAAGTCCGGCGCGCAGCCCTTCCGCACGGAAAAACAGCTCGCCTACACAGACCAGCAGGGCAGTGCGCACGATGCAGAACACGCGGTACGGTATGGCATCACGGTTGATATGCAGGGTGTCCGCTACACGGCGCGAGAGCGGCGCGGTCAGGCTGCCGCACAGGATGAGCGCAAAGTGGTACAGGCCGAAAAAGATATACTGCCAGCCTGCGCCGTGCCACAGGCCGTTGCACAGCCATACGGCGAGCAGAGCGAAGGAACCCGCAAGCAGTGGGCCAAAATGGCTGCCCAGCCGCCGGCGCGCCGCGCTGGTCAGTTTTTTGAGCGGTCCGGACATGGAGAGAGGGTAGAAAATGTAATCCTTGAACCATGCGCCGAGCGTGATATGCCAGCGCATCCAGAACTCCTGAATGCTTGTTGAGAAAAACGGTTGGCGGAAGTTCTCCGGCAGACGAAGGCCGAAGATCTCCGCGCTGCCGATGACCACATCCATTGTACCGGAGAATTCCATGTACAGCTGGCAGGTGTAGCACACCATGGCGAGAGCGGTTACGCCGCCGTCAAAGGCGGTGGGAGTGGAGAACACGTTTTTGATTAGAATGTTGAGCCGATCGGCAATGACGATTTTTTTCATCATACCGAACAGAATGCGCTGCATGCCGAAGGTCAGATTGCGCCAGGTGAGCGGGCGGCCTTCCCAAAGCGGCAGGGCGGTCTGCTCGTAGCGGCAGATCGGTCCCTCCATGATCTGCGGAAAAAAGCCGAGAAACAGCATCAGGCGGCCCAGATTACGGTCTGCGCGGATAGCTCCGCGGTATACGTCGATCAGATAAGCGGCTGCTTGCAGTGTATAGAACGAAATGCCGATGGGCAGTACAAAGGCAGGAATGGGCAGGCTGAGGGGCAGGCGCAGCGCGTCCAGCAGGCGGTTTAAGTTGACGCTGAAAAACGCGGCGTACTTCAGCGTGAGCAGTGTGCCGATATATAGCAGCAGGGCGAACAGCAGGATGCGCCGCAGCCGCCGCTGGAACGTCGCCTGGATCGCCTTGCGCTCGGCCTTGTCCACTGCGGCGAGCATCCGATTGCGCTCCTCCTGCACGGCGGACAGCCATAAGCCGAAGTGGTGCAGGGAAAAGGAGGAGACCAGAAGGAACACAATCAGCTTCCCGCTGACCATCCAGAAAAAGACATAGCTTGCCGCAAGCAGCACTTTCCAGCGGTGGCGCTGCGGCAGGACAGCGTAGCACAGCACCACCGCGGGAAGAAATATGCCCAGATACAGCAGCGAGCAGTAGGAGGCCATCGGTCAGCCTTCCTCTTGCAGGCGCTCGATCATCGCCCATATGGCATCGGCGGAGTTGAAGTTTGTAGGCACGATCTCGACCGTGGGGACGGTGACATCAAATTCCTCCTCCAATTCGGCCACCAGCGCCAGAATGGTGAGCGAATCCAGATAGCGACCGTCAATCAGGTCACGGCAGGACGCGTAATCCACGCTGGGCTGCAAGCCCTGTAAAATTGCGATCAGCTTTTCCATAGTAGTTCTTCCTTTCATAGTCGGGGGTGTTGAGCCGGTCGGTGGCGAGCGATTCGCGCACGAGCAGCGGTTTGCCGTCCGGCAGAAGCAGTGCCACGCGCGGGAGCGCGCGGCTGAGAAACAGCGAGAGGCCCTCGGTCATGCAGTATGCGCCGGTGTTTTCAAAGGCGAGTATATCGCCGCATTTCAGATCGGGGACAGGAAGCTGCTTGACCAATATATCGTTGACCGTGCACAGCGAACCGCATATATTCCATGCTTCGGTTTCACCGGTGCGCGGCGGATGCAGACGCAGGTGCGGCCGCTGCATCGCCATGCTTTGTCCGTAGTAGACCAGCTGGTGTATGCCGCCGTCTACGATCGCATAGTTCTGGTTTTTGCTGCGCTTGACATCGACCACACGGGTCAGGTAGGTGCCGCAGGAGGCCGCGATGCTGCGTCCCAGCTCCAGCGTGATTTTTGCCTTACAGCGCAGGCCGGAGAGCAGCGCGGAAAACGACGCGAGGAACGCAGCTTCGTCAAAAGCTGCATCCTCAAAGTAGCAGACCGGAAAGCCCGGGCCGAATTCCAACTCCTGTACGGCAAAACCCAGCTCGTTTTTCAGGGAAAGGGCGAATGCATCGAGCGTTTCCAATTCGCGCCGCAGCCGTTTGAGCGAGGATTTTTGCGTGCCGGAGAAATATTGCAGGCCCCGAATGTTTATAAAAGGATGCTCCGCGCGGCTGCGCACCAGCTGCAGAATTTCCTGTGTCTCCAGACCGAACTGGTTGCCGCTGGTCAGACGCAGCAGTACATGGATGGGTCGCGCATACCGCGTCGCCAGCACGCTGAGTAGGTGAAACTGCCGCATGGATTCCACGGTGTACAGCTGCGGGCCGTTTTTCTGCGCGAGCATTTGCTCCATGACAGCGGGCGTCTTGTACACGCCCGAAATCACCTGCTGCGCTGCAGGGATGTGCGAGCGGCGGCAGATCGAGGTCTCGCCCGGCGAGCAGACCTCAAACCGCTCTACAAAGCCGCGAAGCTCATGCAGCACAAAGGGATTGGCCTTGACCGCATAGCACAGGCCAACATTTGTGGGCAGGGCGTGCCGTAGAGCAGCGATGCGCTCCCTCACGACACGAATATCAAAAACATACAACGGAGTACGGTACTGCGTGGTCAGGCGTTCGATTTGCAGATCGGTCATGCGGCAGCCTCCCTTCTCGCGATGGCAAGCAAGCGGCGGCGGTCGGTCTTGCCGTTGTTTGTCAGCGGCATTTGTGCAAGCCGCTCCAGCGTGCGCGGCAGCATGAATACGGGAAGCTGCCGGGATAATTGTTCATAGAGCGCGGCGCTTTCGGCCGTGCCGGTGTAAAAGGCGTGCAGACGGCTCTTTTGTTCGTCAAACACGCAGCAGCACTGGGAGGCGCCGTCAAGAGCCGTGACCACACGCTCGATCTCCTCAAGCTCGATGCGGTGTCCCATATGTTTGATCTGGAAATCCTTCCGGCCGCAAAAGTGTAAGTTGCCATTCCTGTCGTATCGCGCGAGGTCACCCGTGCGGTAGATGCGTTCGGTGTAGCAGGCGTTTGCCGGATGCTGAACAAAGGCATGCGCGGTCTGTTCGGGCGCGTTATAGTAGCCCAGCGCCAGCCCAGCGCCGCCCACACAGATTTCGCCGACCGTATCCGGCTGGGTAATCTCCTGATCCGCCCCATCCAGCAGGAACACCCGCGCGTTCGGGAACGCTTTGCCGAGCGGGAGCCCTGCTGTGCACTCGTTTTCTCTCTCTATCCTATGGTAGGTGCAGTTGCAGGTGATTTCAGTAGGGCCGTACAGGTTGACAAAATCTGCGTGGGGCAGGGCCTGCATCCAGCGGCGCAGATGGGCGGGCGGCATGACTTCGCCGCTGAACAGCACGCGGCGCACGCTGTCCGGCGTGCGGTAGTCCAGCCCGTGCAGTGCGCTGACCAGACACAGCGCGGACACCGCCCATGTCAGGGACGTGATGCGGTGCCGGCACAAAAAGTCCAGCAGTTCTGCGGGCTGGGAAAACAGCCGTCGGGGGATAATGACCAGTGTCGCGCCGGTCTGCACAGCCGCGTAGATGTCCTTGACCGACACATCAAAGTCAAACGGTGCCTGATTGCCAATCACGTCGTGCTCACGGATGCCGAACAGGCTGGCAAAGTCGGGGATAAAGGCCAGAACCGAGCGGTGGCTGATCACTACGCCCTTGGGGATGCCGGTCGAGCCGGAGGTGAAAAGGCAGTACAGCGGGTCGGCATCGGTCAAATCCGCGCGGATGCGTGCGAGCGCGGCGGGGTTCGACGGCATCCCGATCAAATCCTCTATCAGAAGAATATCGGGCGCAGGGGCCAGCCGCGCGGCAATCGCCTGGTTGGCACGGTCGGTAATGATGACAGGCGCCCTGACTGTGTCCAGAATCTTCCGCAGGCGCGCCTCCGGAAGAGCGGGATTCAGTGGGACATAAAAGCAGCCTGCCTGTACCGCGCCGAAAAATGCAATCAGGGCCTGACAGCCTTTTTCCATCAATATCGGAACCGGTGTGCAGGGAGAAAGGCGCGCAGCGAGCGCAGTGCCGGCGCTTTCGCTGTTTTGCAGCAGTTCTTGCCAGCAGCAGGCGCCGTTTTCGTCGATGACCGCTGTTTTGTCAGGGATACGGGCGGCGGTCGCCTCTAATAATTCTAAAATATTTTTCATAAGTACCTCTTCATTCTTGCGTGTTATCATTCGCAGGAAACCGGGCACCTTTCCGTCGGACAGAATGAGATGCCCGGTTTCCCGAGAAGGATGGAAAAGGAGGAAAAACGCCGGCCTGCTCGATCAGCGCTTGGCCGCGGATTTTTCTGCGCCGCCTTTCACGGCGGGCACCTTTTGCGCGGACTTGACCGGAGCAGACTTTCCGGAGGCCTTCTTTGTGGATTTCTTTGTTGATTTTGTGGTTTTCTTGGAGGTTCCTGCGCTCTTGCTGCTCTTGCCGGACTTGCTGGCCTTGGTATCCTTGCTGGTATCAGACTTGGCGGTCTCCTGCGTCTGAGATTGGGACTCGCCCTGGGTCTGCGCGGCGTCGGCTTTTTTGAAGGACGAGCAGCCGGTCAGTGCGGGAAGTGCCATCAACATGGCGAGGGAGAGGGCGGCAGCGCCTTTTGCGGCCTTAGAATGGATGAAATTCATGTTAGGATTGCTCCTTTGTAAAGTATTTCAAGGCTCTGTGCTCTTGATGGCTATACAATACCAGCGATTTATTCACACTATCTTCAGCAAACCTTAAGATATCTAAAGAAAACAAAAAAGACAGGCCGAAGCCTGCCCGAGGCCATCGAAAAAGCATGTTTTTCGATGGCCCCTCGATCGGAACCACGCTTCCGATCAAATTTTACGCAAAAAAAGCGCCCCTGCGCGAAACTTTTTTGCTATCAAAGTATAAAAAGTCGGGCGCCTGTCCTGACTTTTTTGAATTTTGCGGCAAGCCGCAAAATTAGATTTACCACGCACTGCGCGCGAAGGACTTTTTCAACAAGCTGAGGGACAGGCAATAAGCCCGTCCCTGTTTGGGGATGCGTTATTCGTCCCGCAGCTGCCGGGGCAGTGTGATTTCAAACTCAGTTTTGTAGCCCTCCTGCGGGGGAAGAACCAGCCGGATGGCGCCCTGATGCAGTTCGATAATCCGCTTGACGATTGCCATACCGAGTCCAGTGCCGCAGCCCGTGGTACGCGCCTGGTTGCCGATGACAAACGGTTCGAACAGTGTATCCGCAATCGCGGGTGGGATGCCCACTCCGTTATCCGCAATGGTCAGGCGGATGGTGTCCGGCGTTTCGCGCAGCGAGAAAAACAGCGTTGTGCCGCGGGGATTGTATTTCAGCGCGTTGCCGGTCAGGTTTTCAAACAGGCGGCGCAGCAGTTTGGGATCGGCCTGACAGGAAATCTGCTGATCCGGCAGGTCGGGCTCGAGCGCGAAACCGGCGGCCTCCAGTTCGGTGTATTTCTCTGCGAGATAGGCCTTGACCAGCTCGCACAGGTCAAGCGCTTCCGCATGGAGCGTGTAATCCGGATGATCGAGCCGCGCGTAGGCGAACAGTGTGTCCATCAGGTCGGTGCTGGCGGCCGCTTTGCTGCAAATGGTCTCCAGATAGCGCTTTTGTTTGTCCTCCGGCACGATGCCGTCCGCCAGCGCCTGCGCATAGCCCTGGATAACGGTCAACGGGGTCTTGAGGTCGTGCGAAAGGTCGGCGATGACGCGCTGTTTTGCCTTATCCGCCTGTTCTTTTTCAATGCGCGCCCGCTCAAGTTGGTCGAGCAGCTGGGTGAAGCTGTCGGTCACATACTGGAATTCGCGCGGGAGCTTGTCCTGCGCGACCTCGACACGCCGCCCTTCACCATACGCGACGATTGCCTCATTCAGCGGGCGGATGGAGCGGCGGATCTTACGGCTGAAAAACAGTGCCAGCAGGAACACTGCGGTGAGCAGCGCGGGAACGGACAGCAGCCACAGACGGTTTGTGTCCTCCAGCATGTTCAGATAGTTCTCTCCGGTCAGCAGGGGTGAAACGAATACCAATGTGCGGTACTCGCCGCTTGTGGCGCGGTACTCATATTTTACAATATCCCACCCGCTGCGGTAGGTGCCCTGAAGAAGTTCGAACTGCCGCTGAGTCAGCCGGTCAAGGCCTGGAAACAGGCTGCCTTCAAGGATGGTATAACTGGAGTCAACGATACAATAGTCAATGAATTCCGTCATGCCGGTGTCCTCGTGGTAGCGGTTGAGGGCGATATAGTAGGATTCGCTGCCCGACTGGTCGGTCATTTGGGACACGGAATAATACAGGTTTCCATCTGCGGTGTTGATCATCCACAAATCTTCCGCGTGGATATACTCCTTGAGCGCGTTATCCGAGGCGTAAAGCAGATGATCGCGTTCGTCGAACACCAGAAAGGCGCAGTTTTGCAGGCGGCGGTGGGGGATGGCGGCGAAATCGTCCCTCGCCAGCGCATCCTCGTATTGCAGCAGGGTGTCGATTGTGGGGAAGGCGCGGTCAAGCCGCACGGCGACCAGTGTGTTGGACAGCGCGCTGACCGCGAACACCAGCAGCGAGCACAGCAGGAAGTAGGTGATGCAGGTGCGAAGAAAGCTCCGGCGGGAAAACAGTTTATTGGTTTTCAATTTTGTATCCCAACCCCCTGACGGTTTTGATGTACTGCGGTTTTGCCGGATCGTCCTCGATCTTGGCGCGCAGATTGGAGATGTGTACCATCATGGTGTTGTCGTCGCTTTCGTAGAACGCGCCGCCGACACACTCGTATAGCTGCGCCTTGGTAAATACCCTGCCGGGGCTGTGCATGAGCTTGGCGAGAATTTTCAGCTCGGTGGAGGTCAGCGGTACGATCTCGCCGTTTTTGCGCAGGATAAAGGACGCGGTATCCAGCTCAAGTGCACCAAGCGTGATGGTGTGCGGCGCGGCGGGGGCGGCCGTCTCCGCGCCGAGCCGGTAGTAGCGCCGCAGTGCGGCCTTGACATAGGCGACGACTTCGAGCGCGTTGAAAGGCTTGGTGAGATAGGCGTCCGCACCGATGTCCAGGCCGAGCACCTTATCGGTGTCCATGCTTTTGGCGGACAGGATGATGATGGGCAGGTTGCTGAACGTGCGCACCTGCCGGATCAGCTCATATCCATTTAGCCCCGGCATCATAATGTCTGCGAGCACAAGCGAAATGCCGCCCGCGCGGATTATCTCAAGCGCCTGTTCGCCATCTGCCGCTGACTGCACGGCAAATTCCGCGCCGGTCAGATACAGCGTCAGCAGTTCGGTGATATCGCGGTCATCCTCCGCGATCAGAATGGTATGTTTCAAGTGGTTCTCTCTCCGTTTCATTCCGGCGGCAGGAAAGGCGGGCCGCCGTGTTCAGTATCCTTTTATTGCAGCGCGCGGCTGCGCGCTTTTCCTTATCCTACTACAATCCGGCGCATCTGGCAAGCCTGCGCCACGGCAAACGGCGACGGATGGCGACGGAATGCTCCTGGAAACAGGGAGATGCCTGCCGGCTGTGCATCATTTTTAGCAGACAGGAGGCGGTGCATGTGTTATATTTCGAATATGGGATCTGACGCATGACGCTCACCGCGTTTCGAGTGAGCAGTACCGCGCGAGCGCGGGACGGTCGGCAATTTCGATCCGGCTGCGGTGCGTGCGGATGATAGCCTTCCCGCGCAGTACGGACAGACCGCGCGTGAGCTGCACACGGCTGACACCGAGAATGTCCGCAAGGTCGTCCTGCGTCATATCAATCACACAACTGTCGGGGACGGACTGCCGCGTGGGCAGCAGATACAGCAGATTGCACAGCTTGAGAAAGGTGCTGTTGTATTCTTGATGGGCGGTTTCATACAGCAGCAGGTTGACATACGAGGCATACCATTCCACGACCTGGGCGTTCAGATGGTCGTTGCGCTCAAACATCAAACGGAACTGCTCCTTGGTAAATTCCAGCGCTTGAATGTCGGTCAGCGCGACAGTGACGATGGAGTTTTCGATGCGGAAATCCTGCTGGTGGTAGCCGGGGAACACCGTGCCGCCGCCGTGGAAGGAGGTGATCTTGCGCCGTCCGTTTTCATGGACGATGTAGGTCTGCGCCACGCCGGACAGGATGAAGTACAGCGACTGGAACGGCTGACCGGGCGCCCACAGGTAATCGCCCTTGCGGAAGCGGCGCTCCCTGTGGGGCTGGGCGCGGAAATAGTCCGCAAATGCGGCGAAGTCGCCGGCGAACAGGTAACGCGGTGTACGCATGGGATAGGCCTCCTTTTGTGTGCGGTTGCTGCTTCCAGTATAGCAGAAAATTTGTGCAGCGGAAAGCATCATACCGTCATAAGGGCAATTTGCTGCCGGTGGCAGCGGGATAGAAAGGTGATCAGAATGAAAAAGGTTAAAATCACGGTGCTGCGCACGATGCTCAACGAGGACCTCGCGGCGGAATACGGAGCGGAGGGTCTGACGGCCTGTCCGATGCTGCAAGAAGGACAGGTGTTCTACGCCGATTATGCGAAACCCGAGGGCCTGTGCGACGAGGCGTGGAAAGCGATCTACCAGTATGTATTCGCGCTGGCGCACGGCGCGGAGAGGGAACTGTTTTACTACGGCGATTGGATCCGAAAGCCAGGCGTTGCGATTTGCAGCTGCAACGACGGACTGCGTCCGGTCATCTTCAAGCTGGAGGCGACCGACCAGGAATCCCAAATAGACTATACGCCGGTGCGCTGAGCGCGCAGCGGCGGGATAGGGGCGGCGCGCCGGGGAAAATGTCCCGGGCGCGCCCTTTTTTGTGTCCCATAGATAAAAATTACGTCCCACGCAAAATTCTGTTTGTGCCGCAAAGGCGGATGTGATATAATATCCGCGAAGCTGTCTTGACAGCTATGTATACAACTGCTTGCAGGGCGTGCGCTGCCCTGCCGGACAAGGGTAAGGGGACAACAAGGATATGGACAAGCTGAAAGCATTTTTAAAGCGCAAGGATATTGTCATTTCGGTCAAGCGGTACGGCATTGACGCGCTGGGCGCGATGGCGCAGGGCCTGTTCTGCTCGCTGCTCATCGGTACGATCATCGACTCCGTGGGCACGCAGTTCGGCATCCCGTTTCTGACCATGCCGGTCGCGACCGTGAGCGGCATCGAGTACACAGTCGGCGGGCTGGCCTCGGCGATGAGCGGCCCAGCGATGGCGGTGGCGATCGGCTATGCGCTCAAATGCCCGCCGCTCGTGCTGTTTTCGCTGATTACGGTCGGCTTTGCCTCCAACGCGCTGGGTGGCGCGGGCGGGCCGCTGGCTGTACTGTTCGTGGCGATCATCGCCGCCGAGGTCGGAAAGGCGGTTGCAGGCGAGACCAAGGTGGATATTCTGGTTACACCGCTCGTGACGATCGGTGTAGGCGTGGGGCTGGCCGCCTGGTGGGCGCCCGCGCTCGGCGCGGCGGCGATGCAGGTCGGCAATCTCATCATGTGGGCGACCAATCTCCAACCGTTCCTGATGGGCATCGCGGTGTCCGTACTCGTGGGCATCGCGCTGACGCTGCCCATTTCCTCTGCGGCGATCTGCGCGGCGCTCGGCCTGACCGGCCTTGCGGGCGGCGCGGCGGTTGCGGGCTGCTGCGCGCAGATGGTCGGCTTTGCGGTCATGTCTTTTCCGGAAAACCGCTGGGGCGGGCTGGTGTCGCAGGGCATCGGCACTTCCATGCTGCAAATGGGCAATATCGTGAAAAACCCGCGCATCTGGATCGCGCCCATCCTCACTTCGGCCATCACGGGACCAATCGCGACCTGCCTGTTTCAGCTGGAGATGAATGGCACGCCGGTGTCCTCGGGCATGGGCACCTGCGGTCTGGTCGGGCAGATCGGCGTATACACCGGCTGGATGAACGATATCGCGGCGGGGGCCAAAGCCGCGGTCACCGCACAGGACTGGATCGGCCTGATCCTGATTTCGCTTATCTTGCCTGCGGTGCTGTGTCCGTTGATCAATCTGGTGCTGCGCCGCATCGGCTGGGTCAAGGATGGGGACATGACCCTGTCCTGAGTACCGTGCTTGTTTGGCAGAGCGCGGCGCGCACCGGAGAAGAGACAAAACGCCTTTTGCAGGCGGATACAGGGAACAAGAATGCGGCAGGCTGGATGAAACAAGCCTGCCGCATTTGCTGTCCGGCGTGCGGCAGAGTACGTGGAACAGAGCGGAACCGGTTATGTACCGCCGCGTCAGCGGCGGCAGCAGCGGCCATGCGCTTATACGATCAGGCAGGCGTCGCAGCAGCGGAAGTTGGTATCGATATAGTGCGAGAATACCCGCACCTTGAAATTGCGCTCGTTGCACAGTGCGTTCGGCGAGCCGCCGGACACGTCCAGATCCTCCGGCGCGATAAAGCGGATGCAGCGTACCTGCACGTCGCGGCAGGACGGGGCGTTATGCGCAGGAATGGTCATCGTTTTCATGCCGCGCTGGTGGTCCATGCCGTATGCGTCGGTCTCGGTCAAAATCGCGGCCAGGGCGATGCGCTTGCCCGGGCAGACGTTTTTGAGCGTAAGATTCAACTGAATGATGCGTCCGAGCTACTCCTGATACACGTCGCCCAGATCGACCACGACCGCGTCCGAGCAGCCGCTTACCGTGATTTCGGTGGGCGTGGGGCACGGCTCCGGACAAACGACCGTGTTGCAGGATACCGTGACCGAGGGTGACGGGAACGTAACGGTGTTCTGTTCGGTGTCCGTGTAGGTGATGGACTGGTTGACCTCCTTGACACCGCCGGTCTGCGCGGTATGCTGGATATCAAATTCCAGTATGGCGCTCTCGCTGGCGGTCATTCCCAGTTCGGGGATGGTCCAGCGCAGGGAGTTTGCGTCCAGCATCGTGGCGGTACCCTTGGCCGGCGGCAGGATGTTCGTGATCGTAAAGTCGGGAGAAAGCACCTCGTTGATCTCAATGTTTGTCGCACCGGGCTTTGTGATGTTCGCCGCGAGCTGCGCGAACAGCGCCTCCAGATCGGCGGCGTTCGGTGTGACCGCAATGTGGGATGCGTCGGGGTCGGTCGCCCAATCGTTCAAGGCGCTCACGTCCACGCCGTCCGAGCCGATCAAACCGATGCAATAGATGATGATCCCCTGTGCGCGTGCCGCGGCGGCGACAGGAGCGGGCGGCGCACCGGCGGTGGTGTTGCCGTCCGTGAACATGACGATCACCTTGGCGTTTGAAGAGAGGGGATCAAACAGCGCAGCCGCCTGGGAAAACGCGTCCGCGTGGTTGGTGTTGCCGCCCGCGGTTAGCGCATCCACCGCGTCTTTGAGCGTATCGACCGAGGTGATGAGCTGGGCGTCCGTCGTGGCGGTGCCCGCGAAGCTGACGATGCCGATGCGGCTGCCTGAGCCGATCTGTCCGCCCACGCCGCCGGTCGCCTCCGCGATGATATCGATAAAGGTGTCCGCACCGGCCTTCATCGCGTCCAGCGGCGCGCCGGACATGCTGCCCGAGCGGTCAAGCGCCAGTACGATGTCGGTGGGATTGGAAACGATATCAGGGGCGGCGGTCAGCGCAAGGGTCACGCGCAGAGAGCCGCTGCAATCGATCTGATTCGTGCTGATAACTTTGTTTGCGTTTGTAACACCCATTGTGTTACCTCCTTCTGGGGGTGGCCCCAAAGCATACTATGCGGCGCGGAGAATATAGGTCACGCAATACGCATGGAGGAGGCAGTTGTGTAAGCGGGCGGATCGCAATAGAAAACCGGCCGTAGAACGGCCGGTTGGGGCCTGTTGCAAAATAAAAGTGCAATAGCAATTTGCACAAAAAACAGGCCCAATAAGACAAATCGCCCCTCAAAAGAAGCTGTTTTGACTTCCTTTGAGGGGCATATTTTGTACATTATTTTTGGGACAAGCTATTTTGCAACAGGCCCTCTCGATCGGAACTACACTTCCGATCGAATTTTGCGACCTGCCGCAAAATTCTGTTTGATACGCGCTGCGGCGCAGAGACTTTTTCGATAAGCTGAAACCGGCCGTAAAACGGCCGGTTGATCGATAGGGAAACAAAATGATGCGCCGCTCGCAGCGCGCAGGGATCGCATTTGGAAGCTAGCCGAGCTTTTCACTGTTGGAGAACCGGAACACGGTCATGAACAGGATCTTGATGTCAAACAGGAGGGTCCAGTTTTCGATATAATAGAGGTCGTGCTCAATACGGCCCTTGATCGAGGTATCGCCGCGGAAACCGTTGACCTGCGCCCAGCCGGTGATGCCCGGGCGCACCTGATGCTTGACCATGTAAAGCGGAACGCTCTCCTTAAACTGGTTGACAAAGAACGGCAGCTCGGGACGGGGGCCGACCAGACTCATATCGCCTTTGAGCACGTTAAAGAACTGCGGCAGCTCGTCGATCGAGAATTTGCGGATGAACGCGCCGAATTTGGTCTTGCGCGGGTCGCTGTTAGTGCTCCAGCCGGTGGTCTGCTTGTCGTTGACGCGCATGGAGCGGAACTTGTACATGTAAAAAGGCTTTTTTTTCAGACCGACGCGCTCCTGCTTGAACAGGATCGGACCGGGGGAGGACAACTTGACGCCTACGGCGGCAAACAGCATCAGCGGGGAGGTCAGGAGGATGAGCAGCAGGGAACCAACGATATCCATGGTGCGCTTGACAAAGGCGTTGCCGATGTTATCCAGCGGAATGTGGCGGATGTTGACAAGCGACACCCCGCCGACCTCATCATATACCGGATGCGAGGGCATAAACTTGGTATAAAACGGGATCAGAGAAACCTTTACACCGTTTTTTTCGCTGTTTGAAATAATGCCCTGCAGATAGGGGTATTCGTCCGCTTCGAGCGCAATGACGACTTCGTCAGGGCTGATGCGTTCGAGCACCTTGGGAAAGGCTTCATAGGTGCCCAGATAGGACAGGCCGGGCAGGCAGTCGTGCGGGGCAAGATAGTGGTCCACACAGAAGCCGAGCGTGCGGTCGCGGGAGATTGCCTGATAATAGGCGCGCGCCTGCTCGCCGCATCCGACCAGCAGCACATGCTTGAGGTTATAGCCCTTTTCGCGGAAGGAGCGCAGGATGCGCCGCAGCATCCACCGCTTGAGCGCGATGAAAAGTGTTGTCAGCGCGAAAAAGAAGAACAGCGTCCAGCGTGAAAGATGAAATTCCTTGAATACAAAGAAAAAGGCGAGCATCAGCCCGAACAGGATCAGGTTGCAGCGCAGCAGCAGGCTGAATTCTGCAAGAAAATTTTTCGAGCGGAAAGAGTCGTACAGTCCCATCAGGCCGTACAGCAGCCAGAACAGCGGGGTGGCGCAGAGCGTCGCGACCATATAATAGGACAGGCCGATATGTCCCGGATCGCCGCTGAGAATATAAAAACGGATAAAATACGCGAGCAGCATACAGGGGAACAGGATCAGTGCATCGGTCAAGCCGTTGATCTGGTTGAGCGTTCGTTGGTTTTCCTTAATCAATGGGTGTTCCTCCCGAAGAAATGAACTGTTTATTATTTTACCATATCCGACACGAAATTTCCACTGAATAACCATGCGCGGCTTGACAAAAAGTAGCGGATGGTTTAATATGCGGATAGGATAGAGCGCTGCGCGGGCGGAATGGGCCGCCTGCGCTTTTTTGCGGAAGGTGGGTGAATACGCGGGATGGGAGCGAAAAAAAAGGTGCTGTATGTGGCGTCGACCTTCGGGCACCTCGCCACTTTCCACCAGCCCTATATGGAATGGTTCGCACGGCAGGACTGGTCGGTCCACGCGGCAGCGGGCGGCGAGCCATGTAAGCTGGAAGGCGTTGAACGGTATCTTTCGATACCGTTTGAGAAAAGCATGTTTTCGCCCAAAAACCTTGTCGCGGCGCGCGCACTGCGGCAGCTGATGCAAAAAGAGCATTACCGGATGCTCAGCCTGCATACGTCGCTTGCGGCGTATTTCACGCGGCTTGCGGTTTTGTCCATGGGTAAATACCGGCCGGTGGTGATGAACACCGCGCACGGTTATCTGTTCGACAGGGATACCGCAAGGGCCAAGCGCACGCTCCTGCTGGCTGCGGAGCGCATGACCGCGCCGGTGACCGACTGGCTGCTGACCATGAACCGGCAGGATACCGAGATTGCGCGGCGGTATGGGCTGGGGAAAACCATTGTGCCCACCAACGGGATGGGCGTGGATCTGAGCAGATTCATACCTCCCGCCCCAGCCGAGCGGGAGGAAGCCCGCGCGCACCTTGGGATCAAGCCGACGGAAGTGGCCATGGTCTATGCGGCGGAGTTTTCCGGCCGGAAAAATCAGGCGGTGCTGATTGAAGCGATGCGCGACCTGCCTGAAAACACCGTGCTGCTGCTGCCCGGGCGCGGAGAACTGCGGGAGCAGTGCCGTCATCTGGCGGGGCAGGCCGGTGTGATGGAACGGGTGCATTTCCCGGGCTTCGTGCGCGATATGGAGACCTATTACCGCGCTGCGGATATCTGCGTATCCGCCAGCCGGAGCGAGGGACTGCCGTTCAACGTGATGGAGGCGATGGCCTGCGGCCTGCCGGTGATCGCAAGCGATGTGAAAGGCCATCAGGATCTTGTCCGCAGCGGCGAGAACGGTCTGCTGTACCCGTTTGGCGACAAAAAGACGTTTGTAGATGCGGTGAAAACGCTGCTCGAGCCGGGAACGCGCCGCAGCATGGGAGAGAACGCACGAAAAAGCGTACAGCGGTTCGGTATGGAAACGGTTTTTCCGGAGCTGACCGCCATCTACGAAAAAGCGGCAAAGGGCTTTCGCTGAGCGCCCGTTTATTATATAATAAGGTATTATATAAAAAAGCGCCGCGGGCGGGCGGCGTTCAGGAGGTTATCATATGAAGCAAAAAACGGTCAAGCCAACGCGGCTGGATGGCTGGTGGCTGTATATCGCAGCGGCCGCCGTCTTGTTCTTCGCGCTTTGCTTTGACAACAACGGCAACTATATTACGCAGAAGGCAACCGGTCTGGTCGGTGCGATTGCGATCGTATGCCTGCTGCTGTTTGCAGATAAAGAGCGCGTTAGGCGGCTGATGACGCCTCCGGCGTTTGCGCTGTTCGCGTATATGCTGCTGGGCGGAATTTCCACGCTGTACGCGAAATCGGGCAAATTCGCAATCGCGGAATTTGCCTGCTGGCTGACAGCCTTCGCAGTCTTTATGATGATCGTGCTGCGGTCGCAGGGAGGCAAGGTATCCTTCCGGCGGACAGCCGCGGTGCTCGCGGCGGCTGCGGCGCCGGTCGGCGTGCTCTCTATCGACGCTGCATCGTGTAACATCCTGATGCGTCCGTTCCGCGCGCTGATGGAAGCGATCGCGCCGGGCTACGGCATCACAGGGTCGTATTTCTACGCCCGCCTGCATACGATTTTCGGCAATCCGAATATCTACGCCGGTCTGATGTCGATCGCATGTCTGCTGTCGCTTTGGCTGGTCATCACGGCGGAGACCCGCAGGCAGAAGATCCTTTGCAGCATTCTGCTGACGGTCAACGCAGTATCCTACTTGCTGGCATTCTCCATGGGTTCGCTGGGCGTGTTTGTCGTGGCCTGCCTGCTGATGCTGGCGCTCTGCCCGAAGGAGGGCCGTATCGGCTTTTTCCTGCTGCTGGTGCAGACTGCGGCGGTTGCGCTCGTCGTGGCTGCGGTGTCGGTGAGCGGCTTTGGCGACACGGTGACCGGCTCTCCGGTGCCGATGCTCATGCTGATCGTCGGCTGCGCGGCGGCGTGCGCGCTGGAGGTATTCGTGCGGGAAAGAGTCATGAATATGCTCGCGGGCAAGGGCAAGCTGCTGATCGGGATCATCGTGGGTATCATCGTGCTGATCGCAGTGTATCTTGTGGCGGCGCTCAGCATGACCGGCCCTTATACCTTCGGCACGGAGGGGGATTTCCGCCGCACCGCAGACCTGTCCGCAGGGGAATACACCCTTACCA
Organism: Candidatus Agathobaculum merdigallinarum; assembly: GCA_019115425.1. Lineage (GTDB taxonomy): Bacteria > Bacillota > Clostridia > Oscillospirales > Butyricicoccaceae > Agathobaculum > Agathobaculum merdigallinarum. Next base: position 19,941 of record DXDO01000009.1, read on the forward strand.
TGGACGCGACTGCGCCGGTGAACGTGCGCGTTGCGTATAAAAACATGAATAACCTGATCCAGAACAACGAGACGGATCTGGCGAGCGGCACCTCGGACGGGGCGGTGACCTTTACAGTCCCTGAGGACAGCGAGCTGGTGTTCTTCTACTTCTCGTGCAGTGAGCCCGGGGTGACAATCAACACCGCGTCGTATACGGGCGCGCAGGAGGGAAGCCTTAAGCTCGGCTACACAATCCTGCCGTCGTTTGTCGCGGACCGCATTCAGGACCTGTCGGCAAACGGCAACGTGGTACAGCGCGGCGTATACCGGCAGGACGCGATCAAACTCTGGCAGACCTCGCCCATCATTGGACGCGGCTTGGGCGGCTTTGAAAACGGCGTTGTCTCGGTGCAGGATTACTATTACGAGACGAAATACGCGCATAATCACTATGTAGAAATGCTGTGTGACCTCGGTGTGCTCGGCCTCGCGGCGTTTATCGCACTGCTGGGTACGGCGGTCTGGGCGCTGGCCAGAAGCCGCAAGGAAAAACCGCTTATCGTGATGCTGCTGGCGGCCTGTGTGCTTCAGATGTTCGGTCAGGCGGTGAGCGACGTGACCTGGTCGGTCGGCGGCTGTCTGCCGATGTTCTTCGCAGTGCTCGCGCTGGTGACGCTGTACTGCGGAGACTGCCTGCGGCTCAAGGTGCCGCAAAGCAGCGGCGGCGGCGCGGTGCGCTGGCCGGTTGCGGGTGTGTCGGCAGTGTTCATTGTGCTTATCGGCCTGAATCTGATCGCGCAGGGCACGTTTTACAGTGAAGGGCTGACGCTTGAGGATCTCAAACGATGCGCGGCGATGGATCCGTTTGAGGCAAACGACTACAAGCTGTCTTACCTGCTCTCGGGCGGCAACGAGGAAGGCGTGGCGGATCGGTATGCGCAGGATCTGGCGGCTGCGGAGTCTAACTCGATCACGATCCCGCTGGCACAGTACTATGCCGGCACGGGACAGTTTGCCAACGCGATTTACACGCTGGAGGACGGCTCGGACTACATGCGCGCAGACGAGGAGGTCTGGCAGCAGATGTTCGACGTGTACGAGTCCATCATCGATCCTGTGGGACAGTTCAGCGCGGTGCAGCTGCTCGAGGACGACAGCTATATCCAGCGGATGGTGGCCAGCTACGAAAAATTGCAGCAGGTCAATGACGACCAGCTCGACGAGGTGCTGCTGACGGCGGAAAACAACGCCTTCCTGAACAAGCTGCTCGCGGTCGCGGCGCTCGACCCGTATGAGCATGTCAGCGCCCTGAACGTATTCTCCGATATGGGTCTGGATACGGCGACCGCGCCGGATGTGAACAACGACGGCGCGCCCGACAATGCGGTCGTGCAGGAGGGCGAGGTCGTTTGGAACGGCGGCGGCTCGTTCACCGCACAGACCGACAGCCTTGTCACATTTTCGACCCTCCTGAAAAATGAGGGCGATTACCGCATGACGGTTGAGAGCGGTGATTTGTCCGGCGTGGAGCAGGCCTATTGCAACGGCAATCCGGTCGCGCTGGATCCGGCCACCGGCGCGGGCGTCACAACCATGCATGAGCTGGGCGGCAATCTGGAAAGCGCAGTCACCGTGCGCGTCAAGGCAGGCACGACGGTTGACCGCGTCGCCTATATGAAAGAATAACGCGATACCGGCAACAGGCGGCGGGTTCTTCCCACCGCCTGTTCTGTTACATGGCGAAATGGGCTGATGAAATTTGCGGAGAAAAATAACAAAAAATTGTATGCATTGCATAAAAATTCTGAATTTGCTCGACCGGATGCGCTGCCGCAGGACTGCGGCGCGCGGCCCCCTCGGGGGGGCATACCTTATTATATATACACGCGCGGATGTGTCTTTTGCCATCCGCGGTGCAATTTAGCATTGTTTTTTGCAATATTACACCCATGTTACATTCTTGGGTCTCCGCTTGACCCACCCCCGAAGCTGTGGTATTATAATCACCGTAAAGAGCAAAACGCTCAAAAAAATTTAAGGAGGAAAAACCCCATGAAGAATCTCAAAAAGGTTCTTGCACTGGTACTGGCGTTCGCTTGCGCGTTCACCATGTTTGCCAGTGCGGCATTCACGGATCAGGCTGACATTTCTCAGACTGAGGCCGTTGATATGCTCACTGCGCTGGGCGTAATCGA
>DXDO01000106.1 GCA_019115425.1 Candidatus Agathobaculum merdigallinarum
ATTATCCACGCAGATTGCAAAATTGTTATTCAATTTTTTAATCGCACGCACTACAGAACCACCCCAAAAGAAAAACCCCTTAAGGCATAGAACACCTGCTCAGCCAGTGTCATTAGTAATGCCTCAAAGAGTTACAACCTAATTCCACTGTTATTGTAGCAAATCCTTTGCTTTGAATCCATCGATATTTTGCACAAGTTTTTATTTAATTTTTTGAGCAATAAAGCGAAGAAAAGGATAGGATACCGTTTGCGGTCCCTTTCGCACCTGCACGGATGATCCGATGGTCATTCAGCCCACTCCACCTTGTGCTGCAGCGGGCCGGAGCCGTGTCCAAGGTCGAGACCATAGCGGATGCATGCGGTCAGATACCGTTTTGCCCGTTTGACACTGCCGGGGAGGGAAATGCCTTCCGCGAGCCAGCAGGCGATGGATGAGGATAATGTACAGCCCGTGCCATGTGTGTTTGGATTATCGATGCGTGGGGCAGGAAGCCAATAAAATTGTCCTCCTGCATACAGCAGGTCATCCGCACAGTCGGCGAGATGGCCGCCTTTGACCAGCACCGCGCCACCCGCTTGATCGGCTATGTCACAGGCGGCCTGTTTCATTTCCGCACGCTTCTGGATGGAATAGCCGCATATGGCGGACGCTTCGTGCAGATTTGGCGTAATCAGGGTGCAAATCGGAAATATTTCCTCCTGTAATGCATGCATTGCGCTGGCTTTGCTCAGCAAATGCCCGCTGGAGGAAATCATGACCGGATCGAGTACGACATTTTTCGCATGGTGCGCGCGAAGCCGGTCTGCCACAGCGCGGATGATATCCGCATCATACAGCATACCGAGCTTTACTGCGTCAGGGCGGATGTCCTCAAATACGCAGTCGATCTGCTTTGCGACCAACTCTGCGGGGACCGCCTGCATATCAAAAACCCCCGTTGTGTTCTGCGCGATCACTACGGTAATCACCGCCATGCCATATAATCCGTGCGCTTCGAATGTTTTTAAGTCGGCCTGAATGCCCGCTCCGCCGGTCGGGTCGGTACCGGCAATACTCAGTACGGTTTCCATTTCTCTGTATCCTCCAATCCAGTGCCGTCAAAAACGGGAATAAAACTTTCGCTTACAGCTTCGCTCTGCTGGAAAAAGCCGCCGAGGCCGAGATCCCTGAACAGCGCGCAGGCTTCCGCATATTCCGCATCGGTGATGGTGCGGTCCAGTTCGGGCCAGTCCTGCATATCAAACGGCGTATACTGCCGCATCAGGCTGACGAGCGCGGTATCCTTGAAGCGGGCGGCGATATCGCGCAGCACCTGCGCGGTGTCGCCGGCAAGGCCGGGCAGCATCAGATGACGGATCACCGTTCCGCGGGTCAGCAGACCGTCACTGTCATATTGCGGCACACCGGTCTGACGCACCATTTCGGAAATGGCACCGACAGCGATTTCCCGATAGTCCGCTGCGTGAGAATATCGCGCAGCGTAATAGCTGCTGTAATATTTATAATCCGGCAGATAGATGTCGATCCAGCCGTCGAGCAGGCGCAATGTGTCCAGACTTTCGTAACCGCTCGAATTGTATACGATGGGGATGGAAAGCCCCTGACCTTTGGCGATAGCCAATGCTTCTATGATTTGCGGCACATAGTGCGCGCCCGTCACTAGATTGATATTGTGCGCCCCCTGACGTTCGAGGGATAAGAAGGTTTGCGCCAGCGTTTGGATGGATAGTTCCTTTCCGGCAGCTTCTCTGCGGCTGATCTGCCGATTTTGACAGAACACACAACCCAGTGAGCAGTGGGAGAAAAATACCGTCCCCGAGCCGCGCGTTCCGGAGATCGGCGGCTCTTCCCACATGTGCAGGGAGGCCCGTGCCGCTTCGATCCGGTCATTTGCACCGCATACGCCGCGCGCATGGGTACGATCCGCTCCACAGGCGCGCGGACACAGACGGCAGCTTTTCATCCATTCTCTCAAGTGAATCCCTCCAGCTATCGGATTCATTATATCGTATTTTTGTCTGGAAATAAAGGTAGGATTTATGCTATACTAAGAAAAAGCAAAAACCAGGAGATCGACATTATGAAAATTTCAGACATTTTAAAGCAGGATAAAGTTACGCTGTCTTTTGAGGTGTTCCCGCCCAAAACCAGCAGCACCTATGAATCTGTCGCGCAGGCGACGCAGGAGATCGCAGCGCTGCGCCCGGACTTTATGAGCGTTACCTACGGAGCGGGAGGCGGCACAAGTGAGCACACCGTCCATATTGCGTCCGATCTGCAAAAGAAATATGGTGTGACCGTGCTGACCCACCTGACCTGTGTCTCCTCGACCAAGGAGCATGTTGCCGCCATGCTGGAAAAGTTCAAACAGCAGGGGATTGAGAACGTACTCGCTCTGCGCGGCGATATCCCGGAAGGCGGCGCGCCGGCAAATGATTACCGGTATGCGGCAGAGTTGGTGCGCGATATCAAGGCGCGGGGTGATTTCTGCGTCGGCGGCGCGTGCTACCCAGAGGGACATACCGAAGCCGCGAGCAAGAACGAGGATATTCTGCATCTGAAAGAAAAGGTGGATGCGGGCTGTGAGTTTCTGACCACCCAGATGTTTTTCGATAACAATATCCTGTATAATTTCCTGTACCGCATCCGCGAAAAGGGGATCACCGTGCCGGTGGTGGCCGGTATCATGCCGGTGACTAACGGCAAGCAGATCAAGCGCATCACCTCGCTGTCCGGCGCTTATCTGCCCGAGCGGTTCAAAGCAATTATTGATCGGTTCGGCGACAATCCGGCCGCGATGAAGCAGGCAGGTGTGATCTATGCGACCGAGCAGATCATCGACCTGATTGCAAACGGGGTCAATCATATCCATGTATATTCCATGAACCGGCCGGAGATTGCCGCAGGTATCCAGTCCAGCCTGTCGGAGATCCTCGGATGATCGATTTTGACCGCAAGGAAGGGCTCCGCTATCTGGGCTATCGCGATGTACAGCCGGATGCCGCCGTGGAGGAGCGTATTGCGCGCTGCGCTGCGGACTTACAGGCTGCGGCGCAGCCGAAATCCGTGTTTGCGTCGTTTCCGCTTTCCTATCCGGAGGAGGATGCCTTGGCGTTTGCCGGCGTTGTCATACACAGCCGGAACCTGCTGCGAAACCTCAAGGGATGCAGGCGCGTGTACCTGATGGCGGCGACGCTGGGCATCGGTCCCGACAGATTGATCGCCCGCGCCAGCGCGGTGCGGATGAGCGATGCGGTAATCTATCAGGCGGTGGCTGCGGCGATGATCGAAAGCTATTGCGATGAGGTGAACGAGTCTATCCGGTACGAGGCGGGGCGCGACGGCTTATACTGCCGACCGCGTTTCAGTCCGGGCTATGGGGATTTCCGCATCGAACATCAGCACGATCTCTGCCGCCTGCTGGATACCTCCCGCAGAATTGGGCTGACCGTGACCGAAAGCTGCCTGCTGGCGCCGGTCAAATCGGTAACCGCTGTGATCGGCTTGTCCGATACGCCGCAGCCGTGTCACCGCAGGGGCTGTGAGGAATGCAAAAAAACAGACTGTGCGTTTAGGAGATAAAAGGAAATGAATATAACCGAACGATTGGGGAAGGAATGGCTGTTTTTTGACGGCGGCATGGGTACGATCCTGCAGGAGCGCGGCCTTGCCGCGGGAGAGCTGCCCGAGATATGGAATATTACCCATCCGGATGAGATCCTATCCATACACCGCGCCTATCTGGATGCGGGAAGCAATATTATCAATACCAATACCTTCGGCGCGAATGCGCTCAAATATCCGGAGAACCTGCGTGAGATCGTTGAGACGGCAGTGGCGCACGCAAAAGAAGCACGGCGCCAGTCGGGCAGGGAGGATGCGTATATCGCACTCGACATCGGGCCGACCGGCCGGCTGCTCCAGCCGATGGGCGATCTGCCTTTTGAGCAGGCCGTCGAGCTGTTTGGCGAGGTCGTGCGTATTGGCGCGGCTGCCGGCGCGGACCTGGTGCTGATTGAAACCATGAGCGACAGCTACGAACTGAAAGCGGCTGTGCTGGCGGCAAAGGAGAATTGCTCCCTGCCGGTGCTGGCGACCGTGATCTTTGATGAAAACGGCAAGCTGCTGACCGGCGGCACGGTCGATTCGGTCGTCGCGCTGCTGGAGGGACTGCGCGTAGACGCGCTGGGTGTTAACTGCGGGCTTGGCCCCAAACAAATGCTGCCGATTGTACAGCAGTTGGCCAAGGTCAGCTCGTTACCGGTTATCGTGAATCCCAATGCGGGCCTGCCGCGCAGCGAAAACGGCAGAACGGTATACGACATCAGTGCGGACGAGTTTGCGTCCCTGATGGCAGAGATCGCAGACCTTGGCGTGCAGGCGCTCGGCGGCTGCTGCGGTACGACGCCGGAACACATCCGCAAGATGATCGAAATTTGCAAGAGCAGACCCTTTGTTCCGGTGAAGCCAAAGCATCGAACCGTGGTTTCGTCCTTTTCACAGGCGGTCGAGATTGGCAAAAAGCCGGTCATCATCGGCGAGCGCATCAATCCGACGGGCAAGAGCAAATTCAAGGCCGCCCTTCGGGAGGGCAATATTGAATACATTCTGTCCGAAGGGCTGACGCAGGAAGACAGCGGCGCGCATATTCTGGATGTCAACGTTGGCTTGCCGGAGATCGATGAACCGGCGATGGTGGCGCAGGTTGTGACCAGACTGCAAAGCGTGCTCGCCCTGCCGCTCCAGATCGATACCTCCAACACAGAAGCGATGGAGCGCGGCATGCGCCTGTATAACGGCAAGCCGATGATCAACTCAGTCAGCGGCAAGCGGGAGAGTATGGAGGCCATCTTCCCGTTGGTAAAAAAATACGGCGGCGTAGTTGTCGGCTTGACACTGGATGAAAACGGTATTCCGGATACCGCTGAGGGGCGCGTGCAGATTGCCAAAAAAATATATGAAACCGCCAGTGCTTATGGCATTGCACACGAGGATATTGTGATTGATGGTCTGGCTATGACGATCTCGTCCGACAGCAGTTCTGCGCTGGTAACGCTCGAGACGCTGCGCCGCGTGCGCGACGAGCTGGGAGGGAATACCATCCTTGGTGTGTCCAACATTTCGTTCGGTTTGCCGCAGCGCGAGATCATCAATGCGAATTTCTTCACGATGGCATTGCAGAGCGGTCTTTCCTGCGCAATTATCAATCCAAACGCAGAGGTGATGATGCGGTCTTACCGCGCGTTTCTTGCGCTGACCGATCAGGACGAGCAGTGCGCGGGCTATATTGCGGCATACGGAAGCCAGCTGGCGGCCGCGCCGCAGGCCGCACCGGACAGCGCCATGTCATTGGCAGAGAGTATTGAACGCGGACTGCGCGAGCGCGCTGCGGAAGCCGCCAGAACAGCGCTGCAAACTGTCCCGCCGCTCGAACTGGTCAACGCCGAGCTGATTCCGGCACTCGATCGCGTGGGGAAGGGATTCGAAGCGGGGACCGTTTTCCTGCCGCAGCTGCTGATGAGCGCGGAGGCTGCAAAGGCAGCGTTCGAGATTGTCAAAGATGCGATGCGCGGCGCGCCGCAGGAAACGCGTGGCAAAATCATTCTCGCAACGGTTAAAGGCGACATCCATGATATCGGTAAGAATATTGTCAAAGTGCTTTTGGAAAATTACGGTTATCAGGTGCTCGATCTGGGCAAGGATGTAGCCCCGGAAGTGATTGTAGAAACTGCAATGAAAGAAAACGTAGAGATGATTGGCTTGAGTGCGCTCATGACAACCACAGTTGTCAGCATGGAGCAGACCATCCGCCTGCTGCGTGAAAAAAAGCCGAACACCAAAGTGGTGGTTGGCGGCGCCGTGCTGACGCAGGAATACGCGGATTCGATCGGCGCAGATTGTTACGCAAGCGATGCGATGGCGACTGTGCATTACGCAGATTCAATTTTCGGATAAATGGAAAAGCTCGCAGAAAAATCTGCGAGTTGAGACTGTCGAAAAACATAGTTTTTCGACAGTCTCTCGATCGGAACCACGCTTCCGATCGAAATTTACGCAAAAAAGTTCCCCCTGCGCAAAACCTTTTTGCTCTCAAAGTATAAAAAAGTCAGGCACATGTCCTGACTTTTTATGAATTTTACGGCTTGCCGCAAAATTCTGTTTGATGCACGACACGCATTTTAACGCCGCACAGCGGCGGAATGTGGTATCGCGGGCTACGGCCTGCGGCGCGAAAGACTTTTTCGACAGACTGAGCTCACAGAAAAATCTGCGAGCTTTTTATATATCCAATTTAGGCAGCCGCCAACTCCTCAAGCGCCTCCTGTTTGTTATCGGCGGAAAACAGAAACGCGCCGTTTTCATCATATACCTCAATGTGTCCGTTTACATATTCGATCGAGTAGCCCATATTCGGTTCCTCCTTCTTTTGATGGATTTATTTTATCAAAAGAAGAGTCCGATAATAGGGACTTACTCGATCATATCCCGAAGCTGCTGCTGGAAAGCAGCGCGAACGTCCGTCGGCTCCATGATCTGCACTGCTCCGCCAAGGCCGAAAACCCACGAGAAAAACTGGGGGCTGACGGCAACTGACACTTGAACGAAAAAATGCTCCTCGTCCAGATAGCGCACCATCAGGTCTGCGCCAAAGCGGTCGCGGATAACGCCAATAAAACGGTTTTCACATCGCAGGCGCACGTTTTTTTCTTCGCCGGAGAACATGCCGAACATTTTGCGCGAATAGGACGCAATGTTGAGGTCGTGGAATAGCTGCTGGCCTTCGCGGCGGTTTTCGGTCAGAGAGATGTGCTCCATTTTATCCACACGGTAGTGACGGATAGAATTGGATGCACCATCGTAGGCAATCATGTAATAATTTTCATCATCCCAGGTCAGCGCCCATGGACTGACCTGATACAGAGCGCCGCCTTTTCGATAGCGCTTTTGGATACGCTGTTCGCTGGTAAAGTCGAGTATCCACTCGAAATACTGGAATGTGATCTGTACACCTGCCGAAATTGCACTGTGCAGCGTATCGATATTATAATAAATACTCTCATTTATCGTTTTGATACGATCAGAAACATAGACCTGACGCTGCAAAGCACGTGCCTGCGCTTCGCTGGCAAGTGATTCAACTTTTTTGATCAGTTCATTTGACTTTTTTTCTGTAATGAACCGTGAGCACTGGATCGCATCCACCAGAAGTTTCAGCTCCGCCAATTCGAAATCGCGCGAAGCGACATAGTATCCGCCGCCGGGACCGCGCTGCAGCATAACATCCAGCCCAAAATCCTGTAATGCGGCAATGTCTGAATAGATGCTTTTGCGTTCTGCCTCAATGCCGCAGCGGGCCAGAGCAGCAAGCAGGTCTTCCATGCCAAGTTTGTGCTCTTCATCGGTCTTTTGCAGCAAAATTTGATACAAATACAGAAGTTTGAGCTTTTGATTCGGATTTTTAGCCATTGGCATGCTCCGTTTCCGCAAGCGCAGCCTGATAGGCAGCGAGAGTTGTGCTGTCAAAGCAAACCACGGCGACAGATTCGATCTCATCATGCGCGGCAAGGTATTGCAGAATGGTGTGGATGGCAATGCGCGACGCCCGCTCAATTGGAAAACGGTATACCCCAGTGCTGATCGAGGGGAAGGCAAGCGTTTTGCAGCCGAGTTTGGACGCGATGGTCAGACAGTTCCGGTAGCAGTTGGCGAGCAGCGCATCTTCATTCGATTTGCCGCCATGCCAAATCGGACCCGGCGTATGGATGACATAACGGCAGGGAAGGCGGTAGGCGCGGGTTGCCTTGGCCTCGCCGGTTTCGCAGCCGCCGAGCGTGCGGCATTCTGCCAGAAGTTCCGGCCCAGCCGCGCGGTGGATGGCCCCGTCTACACCGCCGCCGCCCAGAAGAGAGGTGTTTGCCGCGTTGACAATCGCATCGGTTGCACATTGGGTAATATCACCCAGGATGATTTTCAGGCGTTCCATAGCGTCCCCTCTTTCCATAGGATTTATGGGATTTATTATACGCTGCCGTGCTGAAAAATGCAAGTTTGACGGAAAGGGGACAAGGCGGTATAATGATGTCAGTTGATAAAAAGGAGGCCGTACCGATGGAAAAGCCTATGTCGGAATACGCTGCGGATGCGCCGCGCGTCCTGCGCGATTTCCTGACCTATATTTCGACCATACAGGGAAAGTCTGCGAAAACCGCGCATGAATATTACCTCGACCTGCGGCTGTTTTTTCGGGTAGTTAAGTATAACAAGCGGCTCGTGCCAAAAGATATGCCGATCGATCAAATACCGATCGAGGATATTGATATCGAATTTCTGCAGGATATTACCTTGTCTGACGCCTACGATTATCTGGAATATATGTCTGGGGAACGTCCGACCCAGCAGAACAGCACTTTGACCGATTACGGTTTGAACAGCACCTCACGTGCGCGTAAAGTTTCCGCGATTCGCGCTTTTTTTCGCTATTTGACCGATAAAAAGCACGTGTTGGAGGTGAATCCGGTCAGCAATCTGGAATCACCGACTATCCGCAAGTCGCTGCCGGTCTATTTGACGACGGACGATAGTGTGCGCCTGCTCGAAGCCGTGCAGGGTGAATACGCGGAGCGGGATTACTGTATCCTGACCCTGTTCCTGAACTGTGGCCTGCGCGTTTCCGAGCTGGTGGGACTGAACCTGTCGGATTTCCAGGGGGATACCGTGCGTGTGCTCGGCAAGGGAAACAAGGAACGAACGGTATACCTCAACGATGCCTGTCAGGCTGCGCTGGAAAATTATTTGCCCAAGCGGCTGACCCCGCATGAGCGGGATAAAAACGCGCTGTTTATCAGCCGCAACCGCAACCGTATCAATGTTCAGACCGTCAAATGGCTGGTCAAAAAATATCTGGGGCAGGCAGGGTTGGATACACAGAAATATTCCGCGCACAAGCTGCGCCACACAGCGGCGACGCTGATGTATCAGAACGGTGTGGATATCCGCACATTGCAAAATATCCTGGGACATACCAGCGTCAATACGACCATGATTTACACCCATATTGAGGACAGCAGCCTGCGTGAGGCGGCGGCAAAGAACCCGCTGGCATCAGTCAAGCCGCATCTAAAAG
>DXDO01000107.1 GCA_019115425.1 Candidatus Agathobaculum merdigallinarum
CCTCGGCCAAGATGCTGGGCACGGTCATCCACTGCCTGCGCGGCACACCGTACGTCTATCAGGGCGAGGAGATCGGTATGACCAACCCGGGCTTTACCTCGCTCGACCAGTACCGCGATGTGGAAAGCATCAACCATTTCCACATTCTGCGCGACCGCGGCCTGCATGAGGACAGCGCGTATGACATCCTGCGTGTCCACTCGCGCGACAACAGCCGCACCCCCATGCAGTGGGACGCGAGCGAGGGCGGCGGCTTCTCGGGAGCCGAGCCGTGGATCAGCATGAACCCCAACCACAAAACGATCAATGCCGCGAGCCAGGTGGACGACCCGGACTCCATCTTCGCCCACTACCGCAAGCTGATCGCGCTGCGCAAGCAGTACGACGTGATCGCAAACGGCGACTTTGCGCCGCTCGACATGGCGCATCCGTCTGTTCTCGCCTATACCCGCCGTACAGACCGCGAAGATCTGGTGGTCATCAACAACTTTTACCGCAGGGAAGTGGACTGGAACTGCCCGGTCGACCTGACAGGCTTCACCTGCCTGCTGTCCAACTATGCGGACTCCAGGGCGGAGACTAAGCTGCACCTGCGCCCATACGAGTCGCTCGTGCTGTACCGCGCAAAATAAACCCTGGAAAAGCAAAAGACCACGCTGCAAAGCGTGGTCTTTGTGATATGGATTCAAAACAGCGGCAGCTCGCCGGTAATCGGGTCCACCCTTTCCGGCAGCGCAGGCTCCATCGCCAGACAGGTATAGGTCGGCCTGCCGTGAAATTCAGTGATGCCGTTATCGCAGATCAGGGCGGACAGCAGCCCCGCTTCCTTCGCCTTGCGGTCGATCGCAAGCAGCTCCTCCTCGGAGTCCACATACAGGCACACCTTGGCAACGCCCCGCGCGAACCATTCGCTGAGCGGCGTCGCGGGCTGATCCGAGGGTTCGAGAGAAATCCCTCCATTTTCCGCACGTACCTGTGAAAGCCGCCCTTCGCGCTCAAGCGCGGCGAGCACCGCAGTCACGCAGGCGTGCCCCGCCTGCGCCGCGATCTTGCCCTTGCGCATTTTAAGGTCGCGCCGCACGACGATCATCTGCTTGGGCTTGTCCATTGCCGTGCCTCCCTGTTATTCGACCGTGTTGGTCAGCTTGCCGATGCCCTCGATCTCACAGGTGACGACGTCTCCCTTTTTCAGGAACTTCGGCGGCGTAAAGCCCATGCCCACGCCTGCGGGCGTACCGGTTGCAATGATCGTGCCTGCGCGCAGCGTCATACCCTGTGACAGCTCGGAGATGATCTCCGCAATCGAGTGCAGCAGATGGTCGGTGTTGCTGCTCTGGCGCACCTCACCGTTGACCGTGGAGGAGATGGCGAGCGCGGGCGGAAAGGCGACCTCATCCGCCGTCACGATGCACGGCCCCATCGGTGTGAAGCCATCCAGCGACTTGCCGAAATACCACTGGTTGTGCTCGGTCTGCAGATTGCGGGCGGAAACGTCGTTGACGATCGTATAACCGAAGATGTAGTTCGGCGCCTCGCTTACGCTGACGCTTTTGCAGTCTTTGCCGATGATGACCCCCAGCTCGACCTCATAGTCCAGTTCGGTTACCAGCCCCTCGTAAGCTGGGATCGGGTCGCCGCTGCCGGTGGTCTCATAGGCGCGCTTGCTGAAATAAGTCGCCTTTTCCCTGCTCAGCAGGAAGGACTGCTCGTGGAAGCGCGCGGACTCGACCGCATGGTCGGCATAGTTGATGCCCAGGCAGATGATATCCTGCTCGGGATGCGGAATGGGCGAGCGCAGGCGCACATTCGTCAGGCGCAGTGCATTGCCCTCGGTGGCATTCTCAGCGTCCGCGATGCGGGAAAGCTGCACTGGGGTGATATGGCAGATCAGATCGCGCATGTCCGCAAACTTAAGGCCGAAGGCTTCCAGCGGCCAGAGCATGCCGCGCCAGCCCGCGCACTCGACACCGATGCGGTCCACACCGTCATGATTGGTTTGATAGGTATACAGCTTCATAATGGATTCACGCTCCTGTTATTTCTTCCCGCTCCATAATAGCATATTCTGCACAAAATAGAAAGCATCCGTTTGAACTTTTTCACAAAGCATGCTATACTTTTACCATATTGAAACACAATGAGGTGCGCGCCATGACCGGAACCTGCGAAGACTGCGTTTACAACGTCTATGATGACGAAATGGACGAATACATCTGCGAAGCCTATCTGGATGAGGACGAATTTTACCGCCTGCTGCAAAACGGCAAGTCCTGTCCTTATTACCGCTCCGGCGATGACTACGAGCTGGTGCGCCATCAAAATTAAGAGGTAGATTCTATGACGGAAAAAGAAAAAGCAGCTGCTGGGCTGCTGTATGATGCCAATTACGATCCCCACCTTTTAGAGGAGCGTGCGCGCGCCAAGGACCTGTGTCTGGATTACAACCTGACCCGCAGCAGCCAGAAGGAGGAGCGCCTGCGTCTGCTCCGCGCGCTGCTCGCGGTCTGCCATGAGGACACGGTGATCGAACCGCCGTTTTACGTGGATTACGGATATAATACCCGCGTGGGTAAAGGTTTCTATGCCAATCACAATCTGATCATTCTGGACTGTGCCCCCGTTACCTTCGGCGACCATGTGTTTATCGGGCCAAACTGCAATTTCTCCACCGCCGGACATCCGTTTGATGTCGCCCAGCGAAACGCCGGTCTGGAATATGCCAAACCGATTACGGTCGGCAGCAATGTTTGGATCGGTATGGGCGTGCAGATCCTGCCCGGCGTCACCATCGGCGACAATGCGGTGATCGGCGCGGGCAGCGTGGTCACCAAGGACATCCCCGCGGGGATGCTGGCCGTTGGCGTGCCCTGCCGCCCGATCCGCCAAATCGCAGAAAAGCCCCGGCGGGTGATCCTTTAAACGCAGACAGAAAAAGCATCGCAGACTCTGCGATGCTTTTTTGTTTTCAGTCCCGCCTGCGTCGGCCGTAGCCCATGTCCTGCAGCAGATTGCTCAGCAGATGCAGGCGCTCGGCGAGCATTTCGTCATCGCGTGCCAGCGCATCCGAAAACAGCTTGATGTCCTCGTCGATCATCGGGTTTTCCGTACATACCGAAACGGTCATCGCATCGCCCTGTAATCCGATGCGGTCGATCTGCGTGGAATTCTCATCGTACAGCTTGGGATAGCGGTATGCATCCGCAAAATAACCGCGCGCGCGGCAGATCAGAATCGCCAGATCGAGCACGCGGTGCAGCGGCAGTTCCTCGGACTGACGCGACCACTTTTCCCCCGTATAGCGCCATACCTTGGCGGAAATATCCACGCGGCCGCGATCGTTCCACTGCGCCAGACCAAGGGACAGGCCCTTTGCATCGCTGTCATAGGCCCTGCGGCCGTCCACATTTTCATAATTCTCCACCGTGATGACAGGCTTGTGCTTGAGCGTTGTAGGGATTTTCACTTTGTCCCCTCCTTTGCATTTAGTAAATCAGTAATTTAGTAAATGTATTATAGCATCGGATGAATTTCCTGTCAACGTCCTTACGTCCGCTGCAGACAGCAAAAGAGACCACCGTTTCGGCGGTCTCTTTTTCATGCAATCCAAGGGAAAGGCACTTTCCCGCAGGATAGGATTACTGCACCGCTTCGACGGTCTCCGAACCGTTTTCACGATAGGTATAGACGGTAAACCCGTTATAGCTCCAGATGCCGTCCTCCCCCTCACCCATGCAGCTGGGCGAGTAGCTTTTGGAATTCGGAGAGCCGAGCGCGCTCTCCAGCGCGGAAGCAGAGCCGCCGATATAGCCGGAGGCCTCCGCTGCGGTCGGCGCTGCCGGCTCAGGTTCAGGCTCGGGCTGCGGCGCGGGAGCCGGTTCCGGGGCAGGGGTTTCCTGCGGCTTGCTTGCCGAACCACTGCCTGTGCTGGGCGCGGTCGTGCCGCTTCCCGCGTTGGACGACGTATTGCCGGACGACGCACTGCCCGTGCTGCCCGACGTGCCGCCGCCTGTGCCGGACGAGCCGGCTGCCGGCGCGCTGCCCGACGAGGACGCACTGCCCTTATCGGTCTCAGCAGATGTGCTCTGATCCGAGGTCGGCGTGTCGCCGTCATCCTTCTGCGCGTCGTCCTGCTTGTCCGTTTCGTCCTCCGGCTTAACGGTCTCCACCGTTTCCTTATCGTCCTCCGCCGCATCTTCGGCGGGCTGTGTGTTGCCGCCGCAGGCGGCCAGACTGCCGCAAAGCGCAAGCGCCAGCAGCAATACAGTCCATTTTTTCATCATAGCGTTATCCTCCCGTGTGTTTGCTTTATTCGACGGAATCTTCCGTTGTTTGGTTCCCCAGATCTGGGGGATATTCGAGCAAATTCCCCAAATTCCGCTCGACGATCTCCACGATCACCGTGTCCCCCGCCTGCACCTGCGTCAATGGATAGGGCATCTGCCGCGTGATGGTCGCTTCGCGGAAGTCCTCGGCCAAAAACGGGTGCAGCGCGTTGCCGAACGAATCGCGGCAAAGCAGCAGGCGGCCGTTCGGCGCGTCCGGATTCGTGGTCTGGATCAGAATATCCTCCGCGCTGCGCGGCTCTCTGACATAGGAAAACGTGGTTTCATAGGCCTGCTGCGCCTCCCGCTCTGTTCCCTTGGGGTAGAGCATTTCATACAGATCGCCCCGATGGGTATTCTCGGTGGTATAGGGTGCATCTGCGAAGGCGGTATGCGGCAAGCCGAGCGACTGCATCAGAAAATCATGCGCGAGCGCCGCGCCGCGGTTTGTCCAGTGCGAGTCGGTCCTGAGGTACAGAATTTCATCCTGTTCGGATAAAAAGGTAAACAAATCGGCATAATGGACGCCGTATTCCTCGAGCAGCGGCTTTAACTTTTCGTAATTGCCCGGGGAATCGCTTTGCAAATAGCGCGCCGGCATATGCTCCGGATAGAGCGAGTTCTTATTCGGCGCAATGGTGAACACAAACTGTGCGCCGCGCGCTTCGCAGAATGTCTGCATCTCCGCGATGGTTTGCGCGATCTGCCGCACCTCTTCATCGGTCAGCGTGGCGCGGTTCTGGTAGTCCTCCAGCGTTTCCGCGTAGTACAGCCAGCCGTCCGACCCGTAGATCACATCTTCTGCGGGGGAGGTCGCCAGCAGCTTTGTCTGAAGGGCGGCGTTCGCCGTTACCATTTCCTGCCGCAGCGCAAAGTGGTCTGCGATATAGTCGGTCGCCTCATCGAGTACATTCGCGTTCCAGCCCCCATCCTCATTTTTCAGACTGGGCACAGGCGCCAGCCGCTCGTTCGCCGCGGCTTCGGTCGGCGGCAGAAACAGCATCCCCGCCGAAGGGATCAGGCACAGCAGCAGGAAGGCCGCTGTAAAAATTCTGTATTTCATGGCAGCCTCCTTAAAACCGGAAATAAATAAACGGATTAAACGTGCCCGCCGACAAATTGAACATACACAGCACCAGCAGGCCCAGCGCGCCGAACAGCGTCACCATGTCGTTTTTCGGCTGGATGCGTTTCGCCGCCGGAAAGCTGAGCAGCAGCGCAAAAGCCAGCGTCAGCAGGAAAGTAGGCGTCAGCAATGCGCATACCGTCGCGGTTCCCGCCCAGTTCAGGCCCACGCCGGTGAACATCGCCGCAAACATTGCGCCCGCCTGTGCGAGCGTATCTGCGCGAAACAGCGTAAAGCCCAGCACCACGACCAGCAGCGTGTAGATCCTGCCCAGCATCTTTCCCTGAAAGCGCTTCACCGGCAGTCCCCCGCTGTCCTCCAATACGGAAAACAGCCCGTGCCACAGGCCCCACAACACAAAGTTCCAGCTTGCGCCGTGCCACAGGCCGGTGGCGAAAAACACGATAAATCGATTGATCCAGGTGCGGCCGCGCCCTTTGCGGTTGCCGCCCAGCGGGATATACAGATAATCGCGGAACCAAGTCGACAGCGAGATATGCCACCGCCGCCAGAATTCCTTGATCGTTGTCGAGGCATAGGGGTAGTCGAAATTCTCGAGGAAATGGAAGCCGAACATGCGCCCCATACCGATCGCCATATCGCTGTAACCGGAAAAGTCGAAATAAATCTGCAGGGTGTAGCAGATCGCCCCTGTCCAGGCGGCGAACATGCCGATCTCCCCTGCGGGCAGCGCAAAAACCGCATCCGCCATCTGCCCCATCGCGTTGGAGATCAGCAGCTTTTTGGACAGACCGCAGATAAACCGCCGGATGCCCAGCGCGGTTTCCTGCGGGGTGGTGTGCCGCTCGTCGATCTCCTTTTCGATGTCGTGGTATTTGACGATCGGCCCCGCAATCAGCTGCGGGAAAAACGAAATATACAGCAGCACTTTGACAAAGGACCGCGACACGGCAGACCGGTCGCGATACACGTCCACTACATAGGAAAGCCCCTGGAAGGTGAAAAACGAAATGCCGATGGGCAGCGCAATACCGGTGAGCGGCAGGGACAGGCCAAACAGCCCGTTTACCGTTCTGATGGCGAAATCCGCGTATTTGAACACCGCCAGCATGCCGATACCGGCCGCCACAGCGAGCGCCACACCCAGTTTGGGATGCCTGCCTGCCGCCAGCAGGCCGCAGATGTAATTGAGCAATACCGAAACCAGCAGCAGCGGCAGATAGACCGGCTGGCCGAAGGCGTAGAAAATCAGGCTGGCTGCGAGCAGCAGCGCGTTTTTGAGCCGCACACCGCGTGCAAGGCGGTCGAGCAAAAAGACCGCAGGCAGAAAGACAAATAAAAAGACTGCCGAACTGAAAACCATGTTGTAATTTCCTTTTTCTGTGTATTATGCCTGCTTTTCGCCTGTTTTAGTCTCCCGCACATAGTTGGCGATCGCAATGCCGCCGCTGACCAGCGCCAACGCCGCCAGATTGCGCAGCGTAAAGATATTTTCGCCCAGCACCAGCGCGGAAAAGATCGCCCCGAATACCGGAATCAGGAAACAGAACAGGCTGACCCGCCCGACAGGATACTTCCCGAGCAGAGCGGTCCAAATGGTGAACGCCGCGGCGGAAAGCACGATCATATAGCCCAGCAGCAGCACGCCGTTCTGCGTGACCGCGCCCAGCCGTCCGCCGCCCGCAAGGCCGATGCCGCCCAGCAGTAGGCCGCCCAGCAGCAGCTGCCAGCCGGTCAGCAGCATGGGGTCGCGCCCGGGGGTGAAGATGCGGGAAACCAGCGCACCCGCGCCCGCCGACACCGCAGACAGCAGCACCAGCCCGTCCCCCATCAGGTTGAAGCCGTTTAGCCCGCCCAGACCGAGTACCAGCACCCCCGCAAACCCGCACACGCAGCCGAGCGCTTTCCGGCGGGTAAGCTTATCGTTCTTCAAAAACAGATGCGCAAAAATCAGCGCAAAAAAGGTCTGCGTGCCGGACAGCACCGCGCCCTTCGTACCGGTCGTTGCGGACAGGCCGATATAATAGCATACATATTGAATCATGCTCTGAAACAGGCTGATCCACAAAATCGGCTTCCACTCGCTGCGCACCGGCAGGATGCGATGTCCCTTGCACTTTGCAACGATCAGCACCAGCACGCCCGCCAGCGCAAACCGCCAGCCCGCAAACAGCAGCTGGGAGAACGACGCATCCGCTGCGATTGCAAACAGCTCGTATCCTTTTTTGATACACGGCGCCGCGCTGCCCCACAGCGCTGTGCAGAGTATCGCAGGCATGTATAGTTGACGCGCCAGCGCGGCCTTTTGTTCCTTCATCTTTTCCCCTACTTCCAAATTTTTGTCGTAAAAGCAGTATATCATTTTTCGGCTTTTCCCGCAAGCAAGGGAGTTTTATGGGACACTCTCTTTGCTATCCTCTAGATAGAAGAGAGGTGACCGGCATGATCTACTGCTGTCAATCCAAGTGCTGCCACTTTCTTTTTTACGGCAGCATCCATGAGTCCACCTGTCCGGACTGCGGTCAAAAGCGGATTCGTCCCGCTACGCGCGCGGAACGTGCCGCGTACTTCCGCCAGCGCGCTGAAGCGCACGCCCCCGCCCGCCGCTCCGGATAGGCGCACAGCAAAAGACCTTCCGAACCATTCCGGAAGGCCCTTTCACCTGAACCATATAGGTTCAGGTGAAAGGGACGTACCGCGCGCCGCGCGGATACGTCCCACGCAGGAAAAGTTCCGGCAAGCAGAGCTTTTCCCGCCCCTGTATCAAAACCCACGCACATGTCGCGGGTTTTGATCTGTGTATTCATCTGCACACAGGCGCAAATCACAGCAAAAGACCTTCCGAACCATTCCGGAAGGTCTTTTACATACCGCTTTCACTTGTCATTTCTTTTAGACTCCTTGGGGCAGCCGTCGCCGCCGTAATGGTTATTGCATTACTTGGCGGTGCGACGCGCCTTGCGGGACATCGTCTGGACGCGGTTCATCGACAGATCCAGCGTACGCGCTGCAACCAGGTCGTTAAAGAAACCCTTCATCATGATTTGTCACGCTCCTTTTTGTGTAATATTGTTGAGACCGTTTTTCGATCTCTGCTATTATCATACACGGAGCATGCCATAAAAACAAGCGGCAGCTTTTATGAATATTGTATAATGAACTCTCATTTATTTTGTGTATAATGCCATTTTATATTAACACTTTATACACAATTAACCATTATATATTATTAAATTTAACAATAGTTACCGATATTCCTCTGCCAGCTTTTCAAACAGCGGCAGCGCGCGGCGGATGGTTTCGGTCGCCACGCAGTAGGAAATACGCATATGCCCCGAAGCGCCGAAATCCGTTCCGGGCACGACCAACAGGTCATACTTTTTCGCGCGTTCGCAGAAAGCCCGATCATCCGGCTCGAGCGTTTGCGGAAACAGATAGAACGCTCCCGCAGGCTTGACGCAGCGGTAGCCCATCGCAGTCAAACCGTCAAACAGCAGATCGCGATTGGTCTTGTAGACCGCCAGGTCGCCGGTCAGGCCGGTACAGCGCGCCGCAATGCGCTGGAACAGGCTGGGCGCGCATACATATCCAAGCGCGCGTCCCGCGCCGCACACGGCCGCATACAGCTCTGCACTGTCCGCCGCCTGCGGCGGCACCAGCACATAGCCGATGCGCTCGCCCGGCAGAGAGAGCGACTTGGAATAGGAGTAGCAGACGATGGTATCGTCATAGTAATTCGGCACAAACGGCACCTGCACGCCGTCAAAAACCAGTTCGCGGTATGGCTCGTCCGAAATCAGGTAGATCGGATGGCCATACTCTTTCTCCTTACTTTGCAGCAGTTCGGCCAGACGGCGCATGGTCTGCTCGGAATAGACCGCACCCGACGGATTGTTGGGCGAGTTGATCACGACCGCCTTGGTATGTGCGCTCAATCTCTGCTCAAGCGCGTCGGGGTTAATCTGGAAATCCTCCACGGACGGCGGCACGATCACCGCCTTTGCGCCCGCGCCGCTCTCAATAAACATCAGATATTCCGGAAAATACGGCGCAAGCACGACGAACTCATCGCCCTGACAGGCAAGCGCCTTAAACGCGCAGGACAGCGCCGCCGCCGCGCCCACAGTCAGATACAGGCTGTCGCCCGTGTACGCAGTGCCGAAACGGCGGTTGAGGTCGTCTGCCAGCGTCTGCCGCACGTCCGCCGCGCCCTGCGCGGAAGTGTAGCCGTGCAGCGCCACCGGATCGCCTGCCGCCTCCGCAAGGATCGCCTGCCGCACTTCGTCCGGCGCAGGGACGTTTGGGTTGCCGAGCGAAAAATCAAACACATTCTCGCGGCCCACCACCGCCGCACGCTGGTTGCCGTATTCAAAAAGCTCACGAATGGTCGAGCGGTTGTTGCCCAACGCAGCCATGCTTGGATTTACCATCAGGAAACCTCCCCTTTCTGCTGTGATTGATTATAGCACAGTGCAAAAGGGGTTACAAGGTTTACCGCTTGGCGAATGGGTATCCACGGCAGGAACGGTGCGCCTACGCAGCGCGGGCGGGCAAGAGGGGGCCTTACCCCCTCTTGTCAATCACCCCCGCCACAGGATGCGCACGGATGCCCGCGACCGCAAACAAATTTTTTCACATTCTGTGAAAAAATTTGATTTGCGATAACGTCGCGGCGGCTCGGTTTTGCGCCTGACCCCGGGGGCGGGGGAGCTGGCGATGCAAGGCTTATACTTACCGTTTCCGTAAAGGCGACGCTCCGGCCAGGTAGCATGTGGGGTGGCAGCCAATCCCCTGCCTGTCGCATCAGCAATTGGGCAGCAACCGGAAAGCGCCACTTACCTTTATGCGCGCAGCGCGTCCTGAAGGAGGGGGTGGTGATTCGCAAGAGGAGGGGGAACCATACGGTTTCTCCTTTTTTCCTTAAATCTGCCCAGTTTTAGCGGCTCTGGGAGCCCTTAGCAGATTAGCGTGCACCATTGTTACACCAATCTGCTACATTGCTTCCAGAAGCGTTTCTGCTTCTGCGCGTTCACTTTCAAGTACATGGATATACGTGTTGTATGTCGTGGAGATATTCGCATGCCCCATCCATTTACTTACTACACTAATTGCAACCCCGGTTTTTAAGGCACGAGTTGCAA
>DXDO01000010.1 GCA_019115425.1 Candidatus Agathobaculum merdigallinarum
AGATCTGAATGCTTTTTTGCCATGGAGTGCAAAGATGCAGGCTGCCTGTGCTGCGAGAAATACGCCAACCGCAGGGGACCTCTGTTGAGGCCCCCCAGTTTTTTGTGGACGGGGGATTATTATGCGCTTACAGTATAACAGCAAATGGCATGGCCTGCAATTGCGGCCATGCCATTTTTTACTGTCTCAGTTTGTCTTATTTGTACAACTCCGGCTTTTCCATCATTTTGATGGGCAGGAACTGGCCGGTGCCGCGCGAGCGGTTGAGCGCGTCCGCCGCGACGCAGGCAGCGTAGCCGTCCCACGCGGAGGGACCGGTCGGGCCGCCGTTTGCCAGCGACTTGACCCACTCGGTCAGTTCGATGTCGTAGGCCTCGATGAAGCGATCCTTCCAGTCGGTCAGGATGGGGAAAGAGCGCGACGCGTTCGCGCGCGTGACGACCGCATACGGGTCGGGCAGGTTGACTGTGCCTTTCTCGCACACGACCTGACACTGGATGTCGTAGCCGTAGGCATCGGCAACCTGCACCTCTACATCGATACGCGCACCGGACTTGGTCTCCAGCAGCACGATCTGCGGATTATCGTAGCCCTTGGTGGAGCAGGCGGACTGGCGCACCTTGAGCACCTGACCGCTCTCGTACTCGTCGGACAGCAGCCAGCGGCAGATGTCCAGCTCGTGGATGGCGACATTGGAGACGCCCATCTCGGTCTGAAAGCCGTCCGGCTGGGAAACATTGCGATGGCACGCGTGGATCATCAGCGGCGCGCCCAACTCGCCCGAGTCGATGATGCGTTTCATTTCCGCGTAGCCGCGATCGTAGCGGCGCATAAAACCAACCTGCACCAAACGTTTGCCGTGCGCAAGCTCTGCCTCAATGATCTTCTCGCAGTCCGCTGCGTTTTGCGCCAGCGGTTTTTCGCAGAACACATATTTGCCGTGTTTCAGGCTTTCCAGCACATAGCCTGCATGGCTCGGGTCGGACGAGGTGATGACGACCGCCTGTACCTCAGGTGCGGCAATCAGCTCCTCGCCGGTCTTATAGGCCTTTATTCCTTCATATTGGGCGGCAGTCTTGACCGCCGCTTCCTCAAAATAGTCGGCACATGCCACGACCTGACAGCCGGGCACCAGATCGTTCAGCCGGCGAATGTGGTCGCGGCCAATCGCGCCGCAGCCGATAACACCAATATGCAACATAAGTATCTCTCCTTTTTGTATGACGCTGTAGGAAATATCGTCGTATTTATTCTCTCATATTTCCGGCGAATGTTCAAGAGCCCAGCCCTTACAGAATGTAAATTTTTCGCACAGGAAAAGACAGAAGATCGCAATAGAAAAGGCTTCCGCATGGATGCAGAAGCCTTTTCGGATATACAAAGAGTGGATTATTTCGCAGCAAGACGGCGAGCCTTTGCTTCCATGCGCTCACGGGTAACGTCGAGCAGAACGGCGCCGATAATAACCAGACCAAGGGTCAGGTTCTGGACCGCCGAGGAGATGGAAAGCAGAGAGAAGCCGTTACGCAGGACAGCAATAATCAGTGCGCCGAGCATGGTACCGATCATTGTGCCCTTGCCGCCGTTGAACGATGCACCACCGATGATGCAGGCCGCAATCGCGTCGGTATCATACGGCTGGGTAGCCATGGTACCATTGCAGATGCCGGAACGACCGATCGAAACAATACCGGCCAGCGCCGCCATGAAGCCGGACAGCGCATAGCAGAAGGTCAGGACATTTGCAGAGTTGATACCGGACAGGCGGGCAGCTTCCGGGTTACCGCCGCAGCAGTAGATCGAACGGCCCAGCGAGGTGCGGGTCAGCAGGATGTGCATGAGGATGTAGATCAGGATAACGACCATGAAGCTGACAGGGAAGCCGCCAACCGTAGCAGAACCCAGCCACATGACGCCGTCAATACCCGAGAAGGAGATCATCTGGGAGTTCGTCACGATCAGCGCCGCGCCCCAAAGCACGTTCTTCATACCAAGGGTGGAAACGAAGGGATGGGGCAGATGCAGGCGGGTGAGCATCATGCCGTTGATCCAGCCGAACAGCGTGCCCATAACGATGGCAGCGAGCAGCAGGACAAAGGAATTGGTCATGCCCATCTGTACCAGCATACCACAGAAGCATGCACAGAAGATTGCGTTTGCACCGACCGAAAGGTCGATACCGGCGGTAATCAGGCACAGCAGCATGCCGGTGGATACCAGTGCGTTAAAGGATGTCTGCTTCAGGACGGACATCAGGTTGGAATACTTAAAGAAATTCGGCGATGCGATCGTCAGGACCACACACAAAATGATAAGAGCGCCGAATGTACCAGCATAGGACATTAAATTGCTGGATTTTTTTGCTTTAGTCATCTAATTTACCTCCCCAAGCTGCCTTCATAAGGTCTTCCTGATTGAAATGTTCACTGCCGCGGTTGACAGTCGCCATGATTTCGCCGCCGCGCATAACAATGACACGGTCGCTCATGCCAAGGATCTCGGGCATTTCGGAGGAGACCATGATAACGCATTTGCCCTGTTTAACAAGGCTGTTCATAACGTTGTAAACCTCAACCTTCGCGCCAACGTCGATACCGCGGGTCGGCTCGTCAAAGATGAAGATATCAGCGTCCGTATTGACCCACTTGCCGATAACAAC
>DXDO01000011.1 GCA_019115425.1 Candidatus Agathobaculum merdigallinarum
TAACAAACCGTACAAGTTCATTACCAAACGAACCGCAGTCGGGCGGCTCCCGTGAACGTAGGATGGTCAAAAGACATAACTGTCTGCGTGAAAGACAGCAATCGGTCGGCAAAGAATAAAAGATCGGTCGATAAAAGGCAAGGGGTAGGGGTCAAAGCCGACCCGTGCGAATTGTCTGA
The DNA here is from genome assembly GCA_019115425.1 of Candidatus Agathobaculum merdigallinarum. Classification (GTDB taxonomy): domain Bacteria; phylum Bacillota; class Clostridia; order Oscillospirales; family Butyricicoccaceae; genus Agathobaculum; species Agathobaculum merdigallinarum. The sequence continues at coordinate 180 of DXDO01000011.1, forward strand.
ATCTTGCAGGCGAAAGGGATACGAAAATCCAAAGCTGAAGCGATGGAAATATTCATTGCAGCGAATGAGGAAAGGATATTTCGTATACCAGCCGCAAAAAAACAAAATAACAGCGGGAAATATCCTGCTGGGAAAAGAGCTTTTATGGAGATTTGGAAGTAAAAGGCCTCGTCGGGTGACGGGGCCTTTGTTGTTGCCTTCGATTGGAAGCGTTTCACGCTCCCAATCGAGGGAGGATGCACCGCAGCTTTGCCGCGGATGCATCCCAGACGCGATATTTGCGCGCCATAAATGGCACACAAAATCGCTTTCTTGAATCAAAACACCCGGCAGAGCCGGGCGTTTTGATGAAAACGGCCGTGACCACGGCCATTTTCTAATAAATGTGCGCTGAGGCGCGGTTATTTGTGCTGGGTGGGATCACCTCTGTTATTTCGCCGTGCGGCGATCATTTCGTAGAGCGATTCCAGTGCGTTGGAGAGCGTGCCGACCTCGTCGATCAAACCGAGCGCCACGGCCTGCCTGCCGGAAATGACGGTTCCGACATCCGCGGTAAGCTGACCGGTCTCGCGCATGAGCTGCTGCAGCCGTTCAGCGGATATGGCTGAATGGCCGGTGATGAAATCCACGATGCGTTCCTGAATTTTCGCAAGGTATTCAAACGCCTGCGGCACAGCGATGATGGTTCCGTTCATGCGAACAGGATGGATGGTCATAGCGGCGGAGGGCGCGATAAAGCTCTTTTTCGCCGCTACCGCGAGCGGAACGCCGATCGAATGGCCTCCGCCAAGCACGAGCGACACGGTTGGTTTGCTCATGCCGGCGATCAACTCTGCAATGGCAAGTCCGGCCTCGACATCGCCGCCGACGGTGTTGAGCAGCACAAGCATCCCGTCGATCTCCTCGGCTTGCTCGACTGCGGTGATCTGCGGGATCAGATGCTCATATTTGGTGGTTTTGTTCTGCGCGGGCAGCTCCATGTGGCCCTCGATCTGTCCGACAATCGTGATGCAGTGTACAGTGCCGCGCGATGTTTTCGCGGTGATTGAGCCGGTTTCGGCAATATTATTCTCTTCCGGCGCGGCAATGGACGGATTTTCCTCGGACATGGTATTCCTCCCTTTCGGATAAAAATATTGGCTGCTGAAAGTTTGCCACAGCAGGCGGCTGTTTATCCTCCGGTATGCTTTCCACAGGGAATATTACAATTCGTAAAGAGCAAATGCCCGCTGTATGGAGCTTTGCAAGGATAATACCCTAAGTTATCCACTTTATACACAGGACTATCCACAAGCACTCTGGGGATAACCTTGTGTATAAAGTGGATTTTTTGCACATCTGATGGGAAGAGTATCATTATGGTAACATCTCTTGCCGTCTGCGGGGAAATTTGTTACAATATAAATGAATATACGCTGATAGTAAGCGGCAATGGAGTGATAGGCAATGAGCAATCCAATCGTTACGATTGAAATGGAACAGGGCGGCGTGATCCGCGCGGAGCTTTACCCGGACGTTGCGCCCAATACGGTACGCAATTTTATCTCCCTGATTCAAAAAGGGTTTTATAACGGTACGCTCTTCCACCGTGTCATCCCGGGCTTTATGATCCAGGGCGGAGATCCGGAGGGCACCGGCATGGGCGGACCGGGCTATGAGATCCGCGGTGAGTTTACCGCCAACGGCTTCCAGAACGATCTGAATCACACCCGCGGCGTGCTCTCGATGGCGCGCACGATGGCGCCGGACTCTGCGGGAAGCCAGTTCTTCATCATGACCGAGGATTCGCCCCATCTGGACGGCCAGTATGCCTCCTTCGGCATGGTGATCGAGGGGATGGACGTTGTGGACGCCATCGTAAACACCCCGCGCGACTGGCATGACCGCCCGCGTCAGGAGCAGCGCATGAAATCTGTCACCGTCGATACGATGGGCGTGGAATACGAGGCGCCCGAAACCCTGTAAACGGAAAGAAGGGGATCGGTATTGTATTATACCAATAAGGAGATTTTTGTCCTGTCCGCTGTCGGGTGTATGGACACCGAGCGGGATGGGCTGGAATCTATCCTCGCCGGCAACGATGAGGGCGCGAAGGGCTGCTGTCTTTCGGTCGATATGACGGCGGACGGCATAGCCGTGCTCTCGTCGGACGGTTACTGTATTGCGACCGACGGCACGCAGATGAATATTGCGGATTACAGCTATACCGAGCTGCACCAGGTCGCGCCGCAGTTGATTCCGGCCGGACAGGCCATCGAGCTGGCGCGCACCTGTCAGGCCAAGATCGCGATCACCGTACATAACCAGACGCTGCTGCCGCAGCTTCGCATGACGCTCCGCCATGTGAACTATCTGGACGACACGATTTTTGTCGGTCTGGGGCTGGTGGAAGCGGCGCGCATTGCGGTCGCGAATCCGGATCTGCATATTATGGGAGAGCTGCCCGCGCTGCCGGACAATATCGATGCATTGGTGAGCGCGGCGCAGACGACCGGGCTGTTTGGCCTGCGCGCAGCGCCCGCTGATTTGACGCCAAGGCTGATTCAGGCATGCCGTCAGGCGGGCCTGTTCACCATGAGCCTGCCGACGGATAACGAGAAGTCGCTGGCAATGCTGATCCGCAACGGGGTCAACTTTATTGAGACCGCGCGGCCGGATATCACCGCCATGCTGCTGCCGGCGGGCGAATCCGAGCCGCACCAGATTCCGTTGATGCGGTATTGAGATCGGGCGGCGCGGCGGCTGTCCGCCTGTACGCTTGTTGTGTTTTATGAAGAGGGGAAGAACCTGCGGGTTCTTCCCCTCTTCTGCCGCACACAGCAACAGACTTCCGTCCGCTGGGGAAATGAGTGTTTGCGTGCCCCAGAGGATCGCCTTTGCCGCGTGCAGGCCGAAAATACGCGATAATATGGTTTTATCCTGCGAATAACGCCCGTTTCAGGGTTTTCCCTTGAGAGAAAATATGGTATAATAGCTGCAAAACAGCTATTATACTGTTTATTTCACGATTATACCCCCAGCGGCGCTTGACACCGTGTTCAGCCGGCAAATTACCCGCCGCTGTGGTATAATAATTCTGATTCTGAAAAGACCGAAAGGAGCCCGTTTGACGTGGCTGACATTTCCGTACAAAACCTTACCAAGTATTATGGTGACCGCCTGATTTTGCAGGACGTCTCCTTTGATATCCAGCAGGGCGAAAAGGTCGCCATCCTCGGCGCGAACGGCGCGGGCAAAACCACCCTGCTGAACATTCTGACCAGCCGCCTGCCGTACGACGGTGGGCACGTATCGCTCGGCGCGGGCAAAAACGCGGGCGTGATCGACCAGATGCCGGATTTCCCGCCGGAAGCCACAGTCGAGGATGTGCTGCGGCTGGCGTTTCGCGAATCCGACGAGGTCGCCGCGGCGATGGACGCGTTGACCGACGAGATGGCGCGCAAGCCGGACGACGCCTCCCTGCTCAAGCGCTACGCCCAGCTCGAGACCCGACTGGAGATCCTCGGCGGTTATAACCGCGATTTTGAGATCGACCGCGTGTGCAACGGTCTGGAAATTCCCCAGGCAATGCGCGCGCAGCGGTTCGCGCTGCTCTCCGGCGGCGAAAAGACGCGCATCAACCTCGCGCGCATCATCCTCGAGCAGACCGATATCCTGCTGCTCGACGAGCCGACCAACCATCTGGATATGGACGCGGTGGACTGGCTGGGAAATTACCTCGAGGGCTATCGCGGCACGGTCATGATCATTTCCCATGACCGCTGGTTCATCGACCAGTGCTGCGACCGCGTGATCGAGATCCACGACTGCACCTGCGACTTCTATAACGGCAACTATTCCTACTACGCGGTCGAGCGCGAACGCCGCCGCGAGGAGCAGCTCAAGCACCATGAGCACGAGATGGCCGAAAAGAAGCGGCTCGAGGCGGTCGCGCGTATCATGCACGAGCATGGCACCGAGCATCTGGCCAAGCGCGCGGCCTCGATCGAAAAGCGCATTGCGCGCATGAAGGTCACCGACCGCCCCAAAAAGGACAAAAAGATGACCGTCACCTTTGGTGACCCGAACTACGAGACCGAAGAGGTCTTAAAGGTCAGGGATATTACAAAGAGTTATAACGGGCGGAAAATATTACACGATATCAGCTTCAACATTCGCAACCGCGAAAAGGTCGCGCTGCTCGGCGCGAACGGCGCGGGCAAAACCACCCTGCTCAAGATCCTGCTGGGCGAGGAGGAGCCGGACGCGGGCGTCATCCGCAAGGGCGTGGGTCTGCGACCCGCCTACCTGCCGCAGCAGGTGCACTTTGCCAACCCGCACCGCAACCTGATCGATACGCTGATTTACGACAAAAATGTCTCCATGCAGGTGGCGCGTAATCGGCTGGGCTCGTTCCAGTTCACGGGCGAGCAGCAGATGAAAACGGTCGATATGCTGTCCGGCGGCGAAAAGAGCCGCCTGCGCCTGTGCGAGCTGATGTATGACCCCTTGAACTTCCTCATTCTGGACGAGCCGACCAACCACCTCGACCTTGCCAGCCGCGAATGGATCGAGGAAGCGGTCGAAGCGTTCGACGGCACGCTGCTGTTCGTTTCGCACGACCGGTACTTCGTCGAGCGGTTTGCGACCCGCGTGCTGTATCTCGAGGACGGGCGGCTAACCGACTTCATCGGCTCGTATTCCGACTTTTTAAAATATCGTGAAAAAGGCGAGCTGCCGGAAAATCCGGCGCCCGTATCCCAGCCGAAGCGCAAAAAGCCCGATGTCCCGACACTGGACGACGTTCCCCGCCCGCCGGAAAAGCCGAAACGCACGGGCGGCACCAAAAATCTGCAAAAGCAGCTGAACACGCTCGAGCGCGAGATCTCCCAGCTTGAGCAGCAGTCGGCCGACCTTGAGCAGCAGATGATCGACGCCTCCTCGGACTCGGCGCGCCTGCTCGAGCTGATGACCGAAAAGGAACAGTGCGACGAGGCGCTTGCCGCCAAAATGGACGAGTGGGAAGCGGTCGCCGCCGAGCTGGAGGAAATGCAGCAATGACCGAGCGTAAAATCTGGCTGGCGCTGGCGGCGGCTTTCGCCGCAGGCGGCGTGATCCAGCTGCCGTGGGCCCCGTCGCGGTTCGGCGGGGTGTTCTTCCTCGCGCTGGCCGTGGGCTGCGCGGGCGAGTGGCTCATGCTGCGCCTGCGGGACAGATACAAGGTCTGCCGCGTGCTGTCTGTCGTGGGGCGCGTGCTGTTCGGGCTGTTCCTTGTGTCTTTTATCGCGATACAGGGTATCATCCTGCATGGGATGCGCGCCGATCCCGAGGCCGCGGATGCGGAATACCTGCTGGTGCTCGGTGCGCGGGTGTATGAGGATGGGCGGCCTTCCGCGGCACTCGCCGCGCGGCTGGACACGGCGTATGATTTCATGCAGGAACATCCGGAGGTTACCGCGATTTTATGCGGCGGGCAGGGCAGCAACGAGCCGTGTCCGGAAGCCGAGGCGATGTATGACTATATGGTGGACAAAGGCATGGATGCCGACCGCCTGCTGCTCGAGGACAAATCGAGCAACACGATACAGAATATCGAAAATGCCCGCGCGCTGATCGGCGACGGGCACAAAACGGCGGTCGTGACGAGCGACTACCACCTTGCGCGCGCCCGCGTGCTGATGGAGCGCGGCGGGCTGGACGCCTGCGGCATCCCCGCGCCCACGCCCTACCCCGCGCAGCGGGTGTCGGTGCATTGTCGGGAGTATTGCTCGATTCTGGGACTGATGCTCACTGGCCGGTGGGCGTAACCGGCGGCGCGCATCGCGCGTCCTTCCCTCAGGGCTGGCAGCCGGTCTGCTTCCCCTGACTTTATCAACCGCCGGATGATCCAAGTGATGCAAAAAGAGGGCGAAGCCTGTGGATGGCCGCCGAAAAACGAAAGGGAATAAACCGATATGTTTGAAAAACTGAAAGCCCTTGCCCAGCGCATGGACGAGCTGGAAGCGCGTCTGGCCGAGCCTGGGTTATACGACGACCCCGATCGGGCGGCGAAGCTCCTCAAGGAGCGCAACGAGCTTGAGCCGATCGTCGCGGCGTTCCGCGCGTATGAAAAAGCGCAGCAGGCGCAGGTGGACGCGCTCGAGATGCTGTCCGACCCGGACATGAAGGAGCTTGCGCAGGAGGAACTTACGCAGGCCAAGGCCGACATCGCGCGGCTGGAGGACGAACTCAAGATCCTGCTCCTGCCCAAGGACCCGAACGACGAGAAAAACATTTTCGTGGAAATACGCGGCGGCGCGGGCGGCGAGGAAAGTGCGCTGTTTGCCGCCGACCTGTACCGCATGTACACCATGTACGCGGACAAACGCGGCTGGCAGACCGAGGTCATGAGCAAATCCGAGACCGAACTCGGCGGCTATAAGGAGATCGTGTTCCGCGTCGCGGGCGACAAGGTGTATTCCCGCCTCAAGTTCGAGAGCGGCGTGCACCGCGTCCAGCGCGTGCCCGAAACCGAAAGCCAGGGCCGCGTGCACACCTCGACCACCACGGTCGCGGTGCTGCCCGAGGCGGAGGAAGTGGATTTCTACCTCGACCCGAACGACCTGCGCATCGATACCTTCCGGTCTAGCGGCGCAGGCGGCCAGCATATCAATAAAACATCCTCGGCTATCCGCATCACGCACATCCCAACCGGCACGGTCGTCGAATGTCAGGACGAGCGCAGCCAGCACAAAAACCGCGACAAGGCCATGCGCGTGCTGCGGTCGCGGCTGTACGAAGCCGAGGTCGAAAAACAACAGGCGGCCATTGCCGCCGACCGCAAAAGCCAGGTCGGCACAGGCGACCGCTCGGAGCGTATCCGCACCTATAATTATCCGGAAAACCGTGTATCCGACCACCGCATCAAGCTGACCATCTATAAGCTCGACCAGTTCTTAAACGGCGACATGGACGAGATTCTGGACGCGCTGATCGCGGCGGACACCGCCGAAAAACTCAAAGCGCAAGGCGAAGCCTGATCCCTTCGAAAGGAGACCCTCAACAATGAACGAACTTTCCGCACTCTGGCAGTCCGCGCCCTGGCTGGTGATCGGCGGCGCGCTCGTACTCATCAACATCGTGCTGCTCATACTCAAAATCACGAAAAAGCTGATCATTCTGGCGATCGGAGCGGTTTTGATTGCCATCGGTCTGTATACCGGCGTCATTCAGGCGCCGGACGCACTGCTGGCGCTGCCGTTTTTGCAGTGATGCTTAAGAAATAATGGATTTCTAATAATGATTCCCACTAATGGAAGTGTACTACATGAAAACAATCATGCTTTCCCCACAATCGGATATAAATGCGGTAAAGATTACAGCTGACCTGATTTTGCGGGGTGAAGTGGTGGGCATGCCCACAGAAACCGTCTATGGACTGGCTGCAAACGCCTTAAATGGGGAAGCGGTGTCGAAAATCTTTCGCGCGAAGGGACGGCCGCAGGACAACCCGCTGATCGTCCACATCGCGGACTTCGACCAGATCTATGATCTCTGTCCGGTAGTGCCGCCGCAGGCCAAGGCGCTGGCCGAGGCGTTCTGGCCCGGGCCGCTGACCATGATCGTGCCCAAGGGGGACTGCATTCCGGACGAAGTCTCGTGCGGGCTGGACACCGTGGGCATCCGTCTGCCGTCTCACCCGCTGGCGCGCGATTTGATCCGCACGGCGGGCGTACCGTTGGCCGCGCCCTCCGCAAACACGTCCGGACGCCCGTCCACCACCACGGCGGAACATGTTCTGCGCGATATGGACGGCAAAATCGCCGCGATTCTGGACGGCGGGCCGTGCGGCGTGGGCGTGGAATCCACGGTCATCACGCTGGCACTGGACAAGCCGCGCCTGCTGCGGCCGGGCGGCATCACGCTCGAGCAGCTGCGCAGCGTGCTGGGCGAGGTCGAGGTAGACCGCGCGCTGTACGAAAAGATCGGAGACGATGTAAAGGTATCTGCGCCGGGCATGAAGTACCGCCACTACGCCCCTAAGGCACCGGTGACGGTCGTGCGCGGCGACCCACAAAAGACCGCGGAATACATCAAGCAACATATAAAAGGTCCCACTGGCGTGCTCTGCTTCGATGAATACAGGGATTGGTTCCCCACCTGTGTGGTGGAATGCTTCGGTTCCCAATTTGATCTCGCCGCGCAGGCGCGCGAGGTGTTCGACCGCCTGCGGGCATTTGACGACACCGATGTGACGCAGATCTGGGCGCAGTGCCCGTCCGACGAGGGGCTGGGGCTGGCCGTGGCAAACCGGATCAAGAAAGCAGCAGGGTTTTCGGTGATCCAGCTTTAAGAAAAGATGACAAAATGTGTTTGCCCAGCCGAGCAAATGGGGTGCCCGTGTTTCGCGGGCTGGAATGTAGTCTCCCGTCCGTTGCGCGCAGCGACACCGTTCCCTCCGCTCGTAGGCTCCCAGCGACAGGAATAGCGCGAATATCCCTTCAAAGGATGTGGTAAAATGAAAATCATCGGCTTGACCGGCGGCAGTGGCACCGGAAAGGGCACGGTTGCCGCGCGCATGCGCGAGCTGGGCGCGGGCTGGGTGGACGCGGACGCGGTCTACCGCGACCTATGCGCCGCAAACCGCGAGATGCTCGCGGCGCTTAATGCGGCGTTCGGCGGCGTAACCGACGAAAACGGCGCGCTCGACCGCCCCAAACTCGCGCAGATCGTGTTTTCCGATCCGAAAAAGCTCGCAAAACTGAACGAAATCACCATCCCCTATATCCGCGCGGCCTCGCTCGAAGCGATGCAGGCGCAGGCGGACCGCCCCATCGTGCTGTACGACGCGCCGACCCTGTTTGAAGCGGGCGCGGACGACTTATGCGAAAAGACCATCGGTGTGCTGGCGGATACCAAAATTCGCGTGCAGCGCGTCATGGCGCGCGACGGTATTTCCGCCGAGGCGGCGCGCGCGCGCATCCTCGCCCAGCCGAACGATGATTTTTACCGCGAGAAATGCGACTATATTCTTGAAAACAACGGCGACCTTGCCGCTCTGTGGCGGGAAGCCGATGCTTTATATCTGATTTTGAGCAAAGGAGAGCAAAAATGACTTCTGAACAGCTGTTTTACGACAAGAAAACCGGTTTCGATAAGTTGACCGGCAGCGAAAAAAAGAATATGCAGGCTTACGCCGAGGATTACAAAAAGTTCCTCGATGAAGCCAAGACCGAGCGCGATGCTGTCAAAGAGATGGTGCGCCTTGCGGAAGAAAAGGGGTTCCGTGCTTGGACGCGCAACGACACGATCAAGGCGGGCGACAAGATCTATCAGGTCAACCGCGGCAAGGGTATTACGCTCGCGGTGATCGGCAAAAAGCCGCTCGCCGAAGGCGTGCGCCTGACCGCCGCGCATCTGGACGCGCCGCGCGTGGATATCCGCACCGTACCGCTCTACGAGGACGGCGGCATGGCATTTTTCAAAACCCACTACTACGGCGGCATCAAAAAGTACCAGTGGACCGCGATCCCGCTGGAGCTGCGCGGCGTGGTCTGCGTCTGCCACAACGGACAGACAAAGACCGTCGAGGTGCGCATCGGCGATAAGCCGGAGGACCCAAAGTTCGTCATCAACGATCTGCTGCCCCATCTCGCCTCCGAACAGATGGTTAAAAAGGCGACCGAGGTGATCAAGGGGGAGAGCATGAACATCTTGGTCGGCTCGGTGCCGAGCGAGACCGAGGACGAAAAGTGCAGCGAGAAGATCAAGCTGTCGGTGATGGAATACCTCAACCGTCAGTATGGCATGACCGAAGCGGATTTCCTGTCCGCCGAGCTGAGCTGCGTGCCCGCATTCAAGGCATGCGACATCGGTTTCGATCGCTCGCTTGTCGGCTCCTACGGGCACGACGACCGCGTATGCTCCTATACCGCGGCAACCGCGCTGCTCGACCTCAAGGCTACGCCCGCGCACACCTGCATCTGCCTGCTGGTGGACAAGGAAGAGACCGGCTCGGACGGCGTGACCGGCATGCAGTCGCGCGCGTTTGACACATTTATGGCCGACCTGTGCCGCGCGCAGAGTGCGCTGCCCGAGGAGTGCTATGAAAACTCGGTTTGCCTGTCCGCCGACGTGTGCAACGCCTTTGATCCCAATTTTCCAGAGGTATCTGAGCGGCGCAACGACGCCAAGGTAAACTGCGGATTTGCGCTGGTCAAGTACACGGGCGCGCGCGGCAAGTCCGGCACGTCGGACGCGACCGCCGAGCTGATGGCGCGCATCCGCTGCATTTTCGACAGGGCGGGCGTGGTCTGGCAGACCGGTCAGCTGGGCAAGGTCGATCAGGGCGGCGGCGGCACGGTGGCGATGTACCTCGCCAACCGTAATATCGACACCGTGGACGCGGGCGTGCCGGTGCTCTCCATGCACGCGCCGTTCGAGGTGATCGCGAAGCTCGACCTCTATATGGCATACAAGGGCTTTGGGGCGTTTTATAAAGACTGAGATGCACAGGCGATAAAAAGCAAAAAGGACGCTGAAAAGCGTCCTTTTTTTGATTTAGCAGGCGAATCAGTCGAAAATCGAGAACTCGATCTCCTCGAGCGAATACCCGTCCTCCAAAATCATTGGCGCGCGGAGATTATTATCCGCAAGGGATTCGGGCAGGTGGGCAAGGTTCAGGTGCAGTTCGCTTCCGCCGCCTTCCCGCGCAGAGAGCAGCAGGCTGCCGCCGTGTACCTGCGCGATGCGCTGCGCGAGCGGCAAGCCAAGCCCGAGGGGCGCACCCTGCCGGGTGAGCGAAAGGTAGTCGTCCAGAGAGGAGGTGCGCTGCCAGCCGGTCAGCAGGGCCTGAAACAGTTCGGCGCTCAGCCCCGGGCCGCGGTCGGCAACTGTAATCGTATAAAATGATCCGTCGTCATGCAGGGCGACAGTGACATTGCCGTTCGGCGGCGTGACGCGAAGCGCGTTGGAAAGGAGGTTATACAGCGCCATGCGGATCAAATACGGCTCGATCAGCGCGTAGCACCGGTTGGGCGTATGCACGGTGATGGCCTGCACAGCCCCGGACGGCGCGTTTTCCGCAGCTTTTTCCGCGGCGCTGCGGCAGAGGGCGGAAAGGTCCGCGTGATGCAGCCGGAGCTGCTCGGTCAGCGGGGTGTCGTGCAGGAAATCCGAGTGGCTGAGCAGGCGGTGCAGCCGCAGGCACTGCCGGCGCAGATGGGCGGATAAGACGGGATCATCCACCTGTTCGGCATCCGCCAGCAGCGCGCCCAAATACTGCACGCTTTTCGTGTGGAGCACGCGCAGACTGCCGTCGTAGGAAGCGCGGTCCTCGCGCAGGAAGGCGAGCAGCGCGCCGTCCCTGTGCGGGAGGATCTCCAGGCGGTAAACGATGCCGTCCAGTTCCTCGTACACTGTGCGGGGGGAGCGGGATGCGATGCAGCCGCGCAGCGCCTCCGCCGCGGCTTCACTCAGGAGCGGGTCGATTCGTTCGAGCGGGTGCAGGCCGGACAGCCGCGCGGCGGCTTCGCTGCAATTTTCCATGTGGAGCGACGGCCCAACCGTGATCAGCGCCGCATCATGCAGCTCCGTGCGGGCGAGCAGCGCGCGCACGGTCGAATCCTCCAGCTTTGCGAAGAAGGTATCTTCCATCTCTATCCTCCAAAAACAGCCGTTTTTTTCTGTACAGGTATAAGGCTGGCCTGCGGCTGAAATACTATATTTTGTGTGATGTGTTTATTATACCACCAGACGCGAGCGCATTGCAAAGAAAAATGTACAAAAAGCCTGTGAATAATGACAAAAAATTCACAAATATTACACCTTGCGGTAGACGCACCAGTTAGTGTATAATAAAAACATCGACAGAGAACTTCATAAAAAGTTTGAGGAGGAAACTTGCAAATGGCTATCAAAGTTGGTATCAATGGTTTTGGCCGTATCGGCCGCATGGTTTTCCGCGCTGGTCTGAAGAACCCGAACATCGAGTTCGTAGCGGTAAACGATCCCTTCATGACTCCGGACTATATGGCGTACATGCTCAAGTACGACACCATGCACGGCCGTTATGACGGTACCATCGAGTACGACGACAACTCCATCACTGTGGACGGCAAGAAGGTTCTGTTCCACGCTGAGATGGATCCGAAGAATATTCCGTGGGGCAAGGACGGCGTTGATTACGTTGTCGAGTCCACCGGCGTTTTCCTGACCAAGGAGAAGGCGCAGGCGCATATCGACGGCGGCGCGAAGAAGGTCATCATGTCCGCTCCGTCCAAGGACGATACCCCGATGTTTGTTATGGGCGTTAACCAGGACACCTACACCAAGGACATGACCTTTGTTTCCAACGCTTCCTGCACCACCAACTGCCTGGCTCCGATTGCCAAGGTTCTGGATGAGGCGTTCGGCATCACCGAGGGCCTGATGACCACCGTACACTCCACCACCGGCACCCAGAAGACCGTTGACGGTCCCTCCAAGAAGGACTGGCGCGGCGGCCGTGCGGCTTCCGGCAACATCATTCCGTCCTCCACTGGCGCTGCTAAGGCGGTAGGCAAGGTTTACCCCAAGCTGAACGGCAAGCTGACCGGTATGTCCATGCGTGTTCCGACCCTGGACGTTTCTGTTGTTGACCTGACCTGCAACCTTGCAAAGCCGGCAACCTACGACGAGATCTGCGCTGCGATGAAGAAGGCTTCCGAGACTCCGCTGTCTGAGGGCGGCCTGCAGGGCGTTCTGGGTTACACCGACGAGGACGTTGTTTCCTCCGACTTCCTGGGCGATGCCCGCACCTCCATCTTCGACGCCAAGGCCGGCATCCAGCTGACCGACACCTTCGTAAAGGTTGTTTCTTGGTACGACAACGAGTGGGGCTACTCCAACAAGCTGCTGATGCTCATCGAGCACATGGCTGAGGTTGACAACAAGTAAGTTTCACCCCTCAAATGCAAATAAAAGGGCGCGTTGCAGAAATGAAATCTGCAGCGCGCCCTTTTATGCGCCGTCCAAAGGAGTATGTAGCCGATAGGTTGTGGAAAAGTAAGAGTTTTGGGAAGGAAAAAGGCATGGCAAAGCAGACGCTGGAGTAAATTCCAGCATCAAATGCGGAAATGATTCTGTTGTCAGGAGTTAAGCGGTCATTTTCTCAGAAACACGGGTCTGGAGACGGCCGTGTTCCCGCTTCATCCACAGCTTTTTCAGA
>DXDO01000108.1 GCA_019115425.1 Candidatus Agathobaculum merdigallinarum
TGGAGACGCTCATCACGCCTACACGATTTCCAATCGTGCGCCTTCGACCACTCAGCCAACTCTCCATATTTGCAATCCTCTCTCGCAGAGGACGAAAAATATTATACCCGATATTTTCTCCTCCGTCAAGACTTTTCCTGATATTTTTAATATTTTTAATATTTTTAATAAATTCCTATTTTACTTTTGCCGCCAGCCCAATCGCTCGATGATTAACCGGAAAGGCCGCCTGCGCTTTTGCGCGGGCGGCCCTTCTGTTACTTCTGAAACTGAGAACGGACTTCCATATACTGCACGATCTCCTCGACCACGCCGTCAAAACCCAGCACACCGCTGTTGAGCGACAGGTCGTAATTGCGCGCATCATACCAGTCGCGGCCGGTATGATGCTTATAATACTTCGCGCGGTAGTCGTCGATCTCCGCAATCTTGCGAACGACCTCCTCCTCCGGCAGAGAATCCACCAGCATCGCCTGCTCCAGGCAGAAATCAGGGTCCGCATGAACGAACACGCGCACCACATCCGGCCGTCCCTTGAGGATAAAGTCCGCGCAGCGGCCAATCAGCACGCACGGGCCCTGATCAGCCAGCTTGCGGATGATTTTCGCCTGATAGTCGAACAGAGTATCGTCCCGCAGGTACACCTTTGAGGAATCATTCGGCAGCGGATACTCCCCCTTGTAGCGCGCCTTGAGCCGCGTCAGCAAGTCGGGTTTGAGCCGTTCATCCGAAAACAGCATTGCGTTAATGCCGCTGTCCTCGGATGCCATGGTGATGATCTCTCGGTTGTAAAATGGAATACCCAGCTTATCCGACAGCATTTTGCCAACCGTCTTGCCGCCGGAGCCATACTGGCGTGCAATCGTGATAATATACGGTTTCATAACCTCTCCCCCTTATTCGCCCAGATAAGCCTTTTTGATCGAATCGTCATTCAGCAGGTCGGATGCTTTGCCGGATTTGACGATCTTTCCGGTTTCCAGCACATAGGCGCGATCCGCAATGGAGAGCGCCTTCTTCGCGTTCTGCTCGACCAGCAGCACGGTCGTACCGGCGGCCGAGACCTCCTGAATGATCTTGAACACCTCGCCCACAAACAGGGGCGACAGACCCATCGACGGCTCATCCAGCAGCAGGATGCGGGGCTTCGCCATCAGCGCGCGACCCATCGCGAGCATTTGCTGCTCGCCGCCGGACAGCGTGCCCGCAGCCTGATTTTTGCGCTCCTCCAGACGCGGGAAGCGCTTATATACATCTGCCAGCGACGCTTCCACCTCTCCCTTGGGACGGGTGTACGCGCCCATGCGCAGGTTTTCCCGCACGGTCAGTCCCGCAAACACGCGGCGGCCCTCCGGCACATGGCTCATCCCCAGACGCACGATCTCGTGCCCGGGTTTTTTGGTGATGTCCTTGCCTTCAAAGGTCACTGTACCGCCCTTGCTCGGCAGCAGACCGGTGATCGTATGCAGGGTGGTGGTCTTGCCCGCGCCGTTCGCACCGATCAGGGCAACGACCTCCCCCTCGTTTACCTCGAAGGAAACATCGCGCAGGGCGTGGATCAGGCCGTAATACACATTGATATCCTTGACTTCCAGCATTGCCATACCTTTGCTTCCCCCTTTCTTATTCGCCGAGATAGGCCGTGACGACCTCCGGATTTTTGAGCACTTCGCCCGGTATGCCCTCGGCCAGCAGCCTGCCGAAGTTGAGCACATACAGGTATTCGCAGATGCCCGAAACCAGCTTCATATCGTGTTCGATCAGCAGCACGGTCACGCCGAACTTCTTGCGCACCAGCTCAATAGTCTCCATCAGTTCGCCGGTCTCGTTCGGGTTCATGCCCGCCGCCGGCTCGTCGAGCAGCAGCAGCTTGGGATCGGTCGCGAGCGCGCGGGCGATCTCCAGCTTACGCTGTTTACCATACGGCAGATTCGCCGCCTTGTAGTCCGATACGCTTTCCAGACCGAATACCTCAAGCAGTTCCATCGCCTTTTCGTCCATCGCGCGCTCTTTTTTCCGGTAGGAACCCAGGTGCAGCAGGCTTTCCATGAGCGAATAGGTGATCTCGTTGTGCAGGCCGGTCTTTACATTGTCCAGCACGCTCAGATTGGAGAACAACCGAATATTCTGGAACGTGCGCGCCACGCCCATCTTGCAGATCTCATTCGGCTTTTTGCCGATCAGATTCTGCCCGTCCAGACGGATGCCGCCGTCGGTCGGGCGGTACACGCCGGTCAGCATATTAAAGACCGTGGTCTTGCCCGCGCCGTTCGGGCCGATCAGACCGACCAAGCCGCCCTTTTCAATTTTCATGGACAGTTCGTCCACAGCGCGCAGGCCGCCGAACGAAATGCCCAGCGAGGTAACTTCGAGCATTGCCATGTTACGCGCCCTCCTTTCCGGACTGTCCTGCATTTTCGAGTTTCTCCATCTGCTTCATGCCACGCTTTTCCAGAATGCGCTGCTTGAGCGAGGAGTTGTTGAACAGCATCATCGCGATCAGCAGGATCGCATAGATCAGCATGCGGTAATTGCCGACCTCTCGCAGCATTTCTGGCAGAACGGTCAGCAGCGTTGCCGCGATGATCGAGCCCCAGATATTGCCCAAACCACCCAGCACAACAAAAACCAGAATCAGGATCGAGGTATTAAAATCAAACTTGGCTGCGGTGATGGTCGTATAATTCATACCGTACAGCGTGCCCGCCATGCCGGCGAACGCCGCCGAAATCACGAACGCCATCAGCTTATACCTCGTGGTGGAAATGCCGATCGAGGCGGCGGCGATCTTATTATCCCGCACGGACATGATGGCGCGGCCCGCACGGCTGTTGATCAGGTTGAGGATGATGAACAGCGTGATCAGCACGAGCACAAAGCCCGAGGTGAAGCTGGACAGGCGCGAAACACCCGAAACGCCCATCGCGCCGTTGATGATCATCTTGCCGCCCTCTTCCAGCTCAAAACGCTGCTCGAGCAGGCTGAAATGCAGGCCAGCGCCGTCCAAGCCGACGTACAGCACGTTGATGATGTTCTTGATGATCTCGCCGAAGGCCAGCGTGACGATCGCCAGATAGTCGCCCTTGAGACGCAGCACCGGCACGCCGACAATCACGCCCGCGATCGCGGCGCAGATGCCGCCGACGATGATCGCAAGGGCAAGCCGCAGCGGCTCAAAGGGCACTGCGTCGGCCAGCGTCGTGGCGGCCACAACGCCGGAGAATGCGCCCACCGACATGAAGCCCGCATGGCCGAGCGACAGCTCGCCCAGGATGCCGACCGTCAGGTTGAGCGAAACCGCAAGGATGATATAGGCGCAGATCGGCACGAGCAGGCTCTGCACCAGGCTGGAAACCGAGCCCGTCGCGAGCATGGCCTGCATGACGACAAAGGCGATGATCACAATGCCGAAGGACAGCAGCGTGTCCCGTCCCGCTTTGGAAGCGGCATACTTTTTCAGTTTTTGCATAGTGTCCGCCCCCTTAAACCTTTTCGCTGACGCGCTTGCCGAGCAGGCCGTCCGGCTTGACCAGCAGCACGATGATCAGCACCGCAAACACGATCGCATTGGACAGCTGGGTCGAGATATACGCGCCCGCAAAGATCTCGATCACGCCCAGCAGGATTCCGCCGATGAACGCGCCCGGGATCGAGCCGATGCCGCCGAATACCGCCGCAGTGAACGCCTTGATGCCGGGCATCGAGCCGGTGGTCGGCATCAGGGTCGGATACGCCGAGCAGAGCAGCACGCCCGCGATCGCCGCAAGGCCCGAGCCGATGGCAAAGGTCAGCGAGATGGTCGTGTTGACGTTGATGCCCATCAGCTGCGCCGCGCCCTTGTCCTCGGATACTGCGCGCATCGCCGTGCCCGCCTTGCTCTTGCTCGTAAACAGGGTCAGCACGACCATGATCACGATGCAGGTCAAGACCGTGACGATCGTGACCGGCGCGATGGACAGCTGGCCGCCGAACAGCTGGATCGGCTGTCCGCCGACGACCGAGGTAAAGCTCTTCGTGCTCGACCCCCAGATCAGCAGCGCCGCGTTTTGCAGGAAGTAGGAAACGCCGATCGCCGTGATCAGCACCGCCAAAGACGGCGCCATGCGCAGCGGCTTGTATGCCAGCCGCTCGATGACCACGCCCAGCATCGTGCACACCAGGACCGCCAGCGCAACGCCCGCGATCGAGGGCCAGCCGAGATAGGTCGTCGCGCAGAAGCACATGTACGCGCCGACCATGATCACGTCGCCGTGGGCAAAATTCAGCATCTTGGCAATGCCGTAGACCATCGTGTATCCCAGCGCGATGATTGCGTAGATGCTGCCCAGACTGACGCCGTTGATCAGATGATTCAAAAAGCTCATGTGTGGAACACCTCAAATCTTTTAGTTTCTCTCTTTATCACTTGTGGGGCGGGGCGGCGGCTCGGCAGCTGCCGTCAAGCCGCCGCCCCACCCCATAATGGAGAAAATGGCGCAAAGGAGGGCCGCCCGTTTTTCTGCAGCGCCCTCCTTTGTTGCCATTGAGACTTCTTATACCGGCGCGCACCGCGCCACTTCCATAGGTAAGTACCGTTTGCGGTACTTACCATGAAAATCCGCGACACGCGCGTGGATTTTCATACATCTGGAGCGTGGAAAGTTTCGCTTTCCGGAACTTTCCAGCGACTCCGGTTACATCCGTGCGGCTACGCTCGGTGTAACCGCACTCGATTGGAACGCGTGCGTTTCAATCGACTGTCTTTTACATGCCCACGTAAGCGCCGTTCTCGATGACCATGCCCTTCGGGCTCTTGGAGACCATGCCGTTGTCATCCCAGGTGATGCCCTGGCCGTCGCCGGTCAAGCCTTCAAAGGTGATGGTCGGGAAGGTCTCGAGCATTGCGTCGCACAGCTCGGAAGCGGACATATCCGGGGTGCAGCCCGCGGTCTCGAGCGCCAGCTTGTAGGCGTAGATGCAGTCATACGCATCCGCCGCGAACTGGTTCGGGGTCTCGCCGTAGGCTTCCTCGTACTTGGTGACAAAGTTTGCCGTCGCCTCGTCGGTCGCGTCCGCGTTGAACGGGGTCAGCAGCATAACGCCCTCTGCCAGCGTGGTGTCGAAGTTTTCAACCGTCAGGATGCCATCCATGCCGTCCACGCCGAAGATCTTGGGCGCATAGCCCATCTGGTTGGCCTGGGTCAGGATGAGGGACGCCGGGGTGTAGTAAATCGGCAGGAACAGCAGGTCTGCGCCCGCGTCGCGGCAAGCGTTCAGCTGAACCGAGAAGTCATTCCGGTTGTCCGCGGTGAAGGTCTGCTCCACAACGATGTCCAGACCCTTGGCCTCGGCTTCCTCAACAAAGGTATCACGGATGCCGACCGAGTATACCTCGTCGCTCTGGTAAATGATGCCGATCTTGGTGCCGAGCTGCTGGTTCGCAATATAGTCCGCGGAAGCAAGGCCCTGGTTCGGGTCGGTGAAGCACATCTGGAACACAACGTCGTTGCCCTCAACATTCGCCTCGGAGGAAGCGGACGGGGTCAGCGCGAAGATGTGGTCCTCCTGATGCAGCGGAGCGATCGCCTCGCCGGGCTTGGAGGTTACCGCGCCGAGCGAAAGCTGCATGCCCCAGTCCTTGAGCGCCGCATAGGCGTTCGCCGCAAGGTCGGGCTGGCCCTGGTCGTCCTCGAAGTGTACTTCGAACTGGATGTCGCCGCCCTCGGCGTTGATCTCCTGAACCGCGAGCTCTGCGCCGTTCTTAACCGCGTTGCCGTAAATGGCTGCGTCGCCGGTCAGCGGAGACGTGCCGCCGATCTTGAATACAGTGCCGCTAGCAGTGTTTTCTTCCGTACCGCTGTTGTCGGTGGTGGCAGCATTGGAACCGCCGCCGCAGCCCGCCAGCGTGCCGACCAGCATCGCGCCGGCCAGAAGCATGCTCAGACTTTTCTTCATGGTTATCTTCTCCTTTACAGTGTCTTCCCCCGCTCCCCCAACTGTGTAATTGTGAAGCGTCCGGATGATTTCCTATTATACTACTCTTTTGCCATTTCGGCAGACTTTTTTTCGTGTTTTGCACAATTTCAGATAATCTACCGATTATCTTTTTCTCATAAATGCAAATTTTGTGCTTTCTTCCGAAAAACACTTGTCCACGGTGCAAGGAATCGTGCAATCGATTTCAGTATCGCAGCATCACCTTCAAAATGCCCGCCGCACCGCTCTGAGCGGAGCGTGTGCCGCGCTACAGGCGTGTAATCAAACAGAAAACAGCCTGCCGGCCGGCAGGCTGTTTTCAAAACGCAGAGCGGGACAATGACGCTCGTGTGAACCCATACGGTTCGCGCGAAGCTTATTCCAGCTCAAACGCTCCCGTATACAGCTGATAATACTTGCCGCGTTCGGCGAGCAGCTGCTCGTGCGTGCCGCGCTCGATAATGCGGCCGAGCTCGAGCACCATGATGACGTTCGAGTTCTGCACCGTGGACAGGCGGTGCGCGATGACGAACACCGTGCGGCCGTACATCAGGCTATCCATTCCTGCCTGCACGATGGACTCGGTGCGGGTGTCGATCGAGCTTGTCGCCTCGTCCAGAATCATAACCGGCGGGTCGGCCACGGCCGCGCGCGCGATCGAGATCAGCTGGCGCTGGCCCTGCGACAGGCTGCCGCCCTCGCCGTCGATCACGGTGTCGTAGCCGTCTGGCAGGCGGCGGATGAAGTCGTCCGCGTTGGCAAGCTGGGCCGCCGCCTCGACCTCCTGATCGGTCGCCTCCAGATTGCCGTAGCGGATATTATCGCGGATCGTACCGGTGAACAGGTTGGTATCCTGCAACACAATACCCAGCGAGCGGCGCAGGTCGGCCTTTTTGATCTTGTTGATGTTGATGCCGTCGTAGCGGATCTTGCCGTCCGCCAGATCGTAAAAGCGGTTGATGAGGTTGGTGATGGTCGTCTTGCCTGCGCCGGTCGCGCCAACAAAAGCCACCTTCTGGCCCGGCTCGGCATACAGCGAGATATCGTGCAGCACGATCTTATCCGGATTGTAGCCGAAGTCCACATCGAAGAAGCGCACGTCGCCGCGCACGCGCTCGTAAGTGGTCGTGCCGTCCTCATGCGGGTGCTTCCACGCCCAGATGTTGGTCTTTTCGGGGGTTTCGACCAGATTGCCCTGTTTATCATACTTGGCGTTGACCATCGTGACATAGCCGTCGTCGGTCTCCGGCTCCTCGTCCATCAGCTCGAAGATACGCTCCGCGCCGGCGAGCGCCATGACGATCGAGTTGAACTGCTGCGAGATCTGCGTCACCGGCTGGGTGAACGACTTGGTCAGCTGCAAAAAGCTTGCGATCACGCCAATGGTGATGCTGCTGCCGACAACGCCGGACAGCGCCAGCGTGCCGCCGACCACCGCGACCAGCACATACAGCAGGTTGCCGATGTTCATCATGATCGGCATCAGGATGTTGGCAAAGGTGTTCGCGTTCTTCGCATTTTCGCGCAGCTCGTCGTTGAGCGCGTCAAACTGCTCC
>DXDO01000109.1 GCA_019115425.1 Candidatus Agathobaculum merdigallinarum
TTGATTATACCGACCCCTATACGGCGCCAGCCGACCTTATCGAGTTGTTTGCTTCAATCTGATCTTCCTGCTGAAGGAAAAGATGGTTATGGACGGTATCTATAACGCAAAGCGGTCTGGATTTTTGAAATCCAGACCGCTTTTTTGTTTGAAGGAGTGTGTTTTAAGCAATCATTCTGCCGAGGACAGCATCAGCTTGATGCGGTTCTCCTGGTTGATCTTGGATGCGCCGGGGTCGTAGTCGACCGCGACAATGTTTGCCTGCGGGTAGACCTCGCGGATCTTGCGGATCATGCCCTTGCCTGCGATGTGATTGGGCAGGCAGCCGAACGGCTGGGTGCATACGATGTTGTTGACGCCCTCGCTGATCAGCTCTACCATCTCGGCCGGCAGCAGCCAGCCCTCGCCCATCTTGACGCCTTGCCCGATGATGCCGCGCGCCTTTTTGCGCACCTCGTCAAACGGCATGGGCGGGCGGAAGTGGCCGTCCTTTTTCATCAGCTTGATAATATCCGCCTGCTTGCCCAGCATGAACTGGTAAACAAATTTGTAAACTGCCGCGCGCGAGGCGGAACGGCCGTACAGCTCGTGGTCGATGACCGAGTTGTAGATGGAATACAGGCAGAAGTCCAGCAGGCCGGGCAGCACCGGCTCGCAGCCCTCGCCCAGAAGGAACTCCTCCAGCCGGTTGTTGCCGAGCGGGGAGAATTTGACGTAGATCTCGCCCACAATGCCGACCAGCTTCTTCTTTTTCGACTTATCCAGCCTTACCTTGCCGAATGCGGTCAGCACATAGCGGTACAGGTGCTTGACCTCGCGGTACTGCACCATGCGGTCGCCGGTGAAACGGGCGGTGACCGCGTTCATGCAGATCTTGATCGCCTTATCGGTCGAGCCGGGCACGACCTCATACGGCCGGCACTGGTTGGCGACCATCATGATCAGGTCGCCGATCAGCAGCGCGTAAGCGACCTGAATGAGCATGGTTTTGGTCAGCTTGAAGCCGGGATTGGCGTCCGACTCCAGGCCGGCGAAGTTGAGCGAGATGACGGGGATAAAACCATAGCCGTTTTTCTCCAGCGCCTTGCGCATCAGGTGGATGTAGTTGGACGCGCGGCAGCCGCCGCCGGTCTGCGGCAGGATGAGCGCGATCTTGTGGATATCGTACTTGCCGGACTCGATCGCGTCCATCAGCTGGCCGATAACCAGAAGCGCGGGGTAGCAGGTGTCGTTGTGTACGTTGCGCAGGCCCTGCTCGGCGATGTTCGGCCCCTCGGTGTGCAAAAGTTCCATATTGTAGCCGAAGTTCTTCATCAGGCGGCACATCAGGCCGAGCTGCACGGGCAGCATGTTGGGCACAAGGATGGTGTAATCCTTGCGCATCTCCTCGGTGAACTGCGGGAGCTTGTAGCCCTCCGCAGGGTTAGCCGATGCGCTCATTGGATTGTTGCTTTGCAAGTTTTCTGCCCTCCTCTACGGCGGCCAGCATACTGCGGATGCGGATCTTGGCCGCGCCCAGATTGCTGATCTCGTCAATTTTGAGTTGTGTATAGATTTTGCCGCCATTTTCACAGATGGCGCGCACTTCGTCGGTGGTGATCGCGTCGATGCCGCAGCCGAAGGAGACAAGCTGGATCAGCTGGGCATTCTCCTTTTTGGTCACATACTTGGCCGCGCCGTACATGCGCGAATGATAGGTCCACTGGTTGAGGACATGGACCTCGGGCGCATCGGTCAGCTGCCAGACTGCGTCCTCGGATACGATGACCAGTCCGAACGATGCGATCAGCTGGTCGATGCCGTGGTTGATCTCCGGATCGACGTGATACGGGCGGCCCGCGATGACCGCGATATCCAGTCCGTGCGTGTCGGCGTAGGCGATGGCCCTCTGGCCCTCCTGCCGCACCTGCGCGTAGTAGTCGTCCTGCGCCTGGTATGCCGCCTCAGCCGCTTCGGCGACCTGCTTTTTCTTGAGCTTGGGGTATTTGCCGCAGAAATATTTTGCTGCGTGCTGGGCAAACCGCTTGCGGTCGGCCAGTTCGAAATAGGGCATCATGAAGTCGAAGTCTGCGAGCGCCGCGACGTTCGCCTTGAGCAGCTCGGGGTAATACGCCACGACCGGACAGTTGTAGCAGTTGCTCGCGCGGCCCTCGTCCAGATTATAGGTCATGCAGGGGTAGAAGATCGCGTCCACGCCCTTTTCGAGCAGGTTCTCGATGTGGCCGTGCATGAGCTTTGCCGGATAGCACACGGTATCCGATGGGATGGAGTGCTGGCCCTGCAGATACATGTCGCGCGTGGACACATCGGAAAGCACGGTCTCAAACCCGAGCGTGCGCAGGAACGTTGTCCAGAAGGGCAAAAGCTCATAGTAATTCAGGCCAAACGGCAGGCCGATCGTGCCGAGCGGTTTGGGGCTGCCCGAGGGCTCGCCGTAGCTGCGGAGCTTTTCCAGCTTCCAGCGGTACAGATTGGGCAGGTCGGCCTTTTTCGTGCCGCCGAGCGGGCGCTCGCAGCGGTTGCCCGAGATAAAGCGGCGGCCGCCGCCGAAATCGTTGACCGTCAGGCTGCAGTGGTTTTCACACAGGCCGCAGCGGGCGGATTTGACCGTGTGCTGGAAGTGCGCGAGCACGTCCGGCCCGATCAGAGTGGTCTGCGCCGGACGGTTGTCCTTAGCGTGCAGCGCCGCGCCGTATGCGCCCATCAGGCCGGAGATTGCCGGACGGGTCACGTCGCGGCCGATCTCCTGCTCGAACGAACGCAGGATCGCGTCGTTTAAGAAGGTGCCGCCCTGCACGACGATGTGCTGGCCGAGGTCGTCCGGCGAGTGGGCGCGGATGACCTTGTACAGCGCGTTCTTGACAACAGAGACCGACAGGCCGGCCGAGATCGCATCGATGCCCGCGCCGTCCTTCTGCGCCTGCTTGACCGACGAGTTCATGAACACGGTGCAGCGCGAGCCGAGG
This sequence comes from Candidatus Agathobaculum merdigallinarum, assembly GCA_019115425.1. Classification (GTDB taxonomy): domain Bacteria; phylum Bacillota; class Clostridia; order Oscillospirales; family Butyricicoccaceae; genus Agathobaculum; species Agathobaculum merdigallinarum. The sequence goes on from DXDO01000109.1 coordinate 2,967, forward strand.
TCAATGGGATGTTTTGCGAACAGACCGAGCTTGCAGAACTCCTCGATCGAGTAGCCCATCGAGCGGGCGAAGGTCTCGATGAACGAGCCGCAGCCGGACGAGCACGCCTCGTTGAGCGAAATATTGTCGATGCACTTGTTGCGGATCTTAAAGCACTTGATGTCCTGCCCGCCGATGTCGATGATGAAGTCCACGTCCGGACAGAAGTGGCGCGCCGCGCGGAAGTGCGCGACCGTTTCGACCAGGCCAAAGTCCACGCCGAAGGCATGCTGGATGAGCGCCTCGCCGTAGCCCGTGACCGCGCTGGATACGATATGTACGCGGTCGCCGCACAGCTCGTAGAGCTTTGTCAGCTGCTCGCGAATCACGTCCGCCGGATTGCCCTTGTTGGACTGGTAGTGGTGGAACAGGATCTGATGATCCTCGCCGATCAGCACCAGCTTGGTCGTGGTCGAGCCGCAGTCGATGCCGAGGTACGCGTCGCCCTCGTACATGGTGACGTTCTGCGTCATCACATCGTGTACGCCGTGGCGGCGCTTGAATTCCTCATACTGCTGCTCGTTTTCAAACAGCGGCGGCAGATAATTGGCGACCACGGGCGCGCCCGCCGCATGTTCGAGCGCGTCGAGCAGCGAATCGACCGTATAGGTCTTTTGGGTGTCCTTCGCGTATTCCGCCGCGCCCGCCGCGATGGCGTAAGGCGCGAGGGCGGGGAAGTGGGCGTGCTGATCGTCCAGCCGGAGGGTTTCCTGAAAGCGCTTTTGCAGTCCCTTGAAGAAGAACAGCGGGCCGCCGAGGAAGAGCACGTCGCCCTTGATCTCGCGCCCCTGCGCCAGTCCGGCAACCGTCTGGCTGACGACCGCTTGAAAGATGGACGCGGCGACGTCCTCCTTGCGCGCGCCCTCGTTCAAGAGCGGCTGGATATCCGACTTAGCGAATACGCCGCAGCGGGAAGCGATGGTGTAAATGCGTTCCGCGCCCTGCGCAAGCTGGTCCAGCTCGGCGGGAGTCACGTCGAGCAGCACGGCCATCTGGTCGATAAAAGCGCCGGTGCCGCCCGCGCACGAGCCGTTCATGCGCTCCTCCAGCTGGCCGGACAGGAACACGATCTTGGCGTCCTCGCCGCCCAGCTCGATGACAACGTCGGCCTGCGGCACATGCACGCCGACCGCCTTGCGGGTGGCGAACACCTCCTGCACGAAATCGATGTCCGCCGCCTTGGCGACACCAAGGCCCGCCGAGCCGGTGATCGCGCAGCGAAGCGTCGCGTCAGGGCCGATCGTCTCCCGTGCGTTCTGCACCAGCTCGACCGCCTTTTCGCGCACCTTGGAGAAGTGGCGCTCATAGTGTTTGTGGATGATCTCTCCATCGCGCACGACGACGATTTTGACCGTCGTCGAGCCGATATCGATTCCTACGTTTACGTTCATATATCCTTATTCTCTCCTATGAAAAAACGATGCGAGCGGGCGCCCCATTGTGAAGAAAGCCGCCCAGACAGACCGGCGGCAGGGCAAAATCTCGCGTATTTTAATCTATAATAACTATAAACGCGCGCGGGAAAAATGTCAATCCGCAGACAATATCCTAATTTACCGAATTTATCCCTTGACAAAAGGTGAAAATTTATATAAAATAAACCCCGTAAATGAATATATGACCTTATCGAGAGCGGTGGAGGGAACGGCCCTGTGAAACCCGGCAACCTGCGCGGAATATGCGCGTAAGGTGCCAAATCCGGCGTAGGAACACGAAAGATGAGGGGGCAGACCGGTCATTTCGCTCCCGCATGGGAGCGTTTTTTTATTGCTTCCCAACGTATGCAGAAAGGAATGGAACAGCAATGGCACATCATTTTTTCACCTCGGAATCTGTCACCGAAGGGCATCCGGACAAAATCTGCGACCAGATCTCGGACGCGATTCTTGACGAAATCTTGACACAGGACCCGTATGCGCGCGTCGCATGCGAGACCACCTGCACCACCGGCATGGTGCAGGTCATGGGCGAGATCTCCACCTCCTGCTATGTGAACATCCCCAAGACCGTGCGCGACACCATCCGCGAGATCGGCTACGACCGCGCGAAATACGGCTTTGACTGCGACACCTGCGCGGTGCTGACCGCGATCGACGAGCAGTCTGCGGACATTGCTTTGGGCGTGGACAACTCGCTTGAGCGCAAGAAGGGCGCCTCCGACGCGGACCTTGCCATCGGCGCGGGCGATCAGGGCATGATGTTCGGCTATGCGTGCGATGAAACGCCCGAGCTGATGCCTCTGCCCATCTCGCTGGCGCACAAGCTGGCGGAGCGCCTGACCGAGGTGCGCAAAAACGGCATGTTCGACTATCTCCGTCCGGACGGCAAGAGTCAGGTCACGGTCGAGTACGACGAGCAGAACCAGCCGGTGCGCGTGGACACGGTCGTGCTCTCCACCCAGCACAGCCCGGAGGTATCGCTCCAGCAGATCCGCAAGGATATGATCGAGCAGGTTGTAAAGCCGGTCATCCCGTCCCACCTGTTGGATGAGAACACCAAGTATTTCATCAACCCGACCGGCCGCTTCGTCATCGGCGGCCCGCAGGGCGACTCCGGCCTGACCGGCCGCAAGATCATCGTGGATACCTACGGCGGCATCGGCCGCCACGGCGGCGGCGCGTTCTCGGGCAAGGACCCGACTAAGGTGGACCGCTCGGCGGCTTATGCGGCGCGCTGGGTGGCTAAGAACATCGTCGCGGCGGGGCTGGCAAAGCGCTGCGAATTGCAGCTTGCTTATGCGATCGGCGTTGCCGAGCCGGTGTCCGTTATGGTCGAGACCTTCGGCACGGGCACGGTGGACCAAGGCAAGCTCGCGGGCGCGGTGCGCAAGGTGTTTGACCTGCGTCCGGCGGCGATCATCGAGACACTCGACCTGCGCAAGCCGATTTACAAGCGGCTTGCCGCTTACGGCCACATGGGCCGCGAGGAGCTGGGCGTCAAGTGGGAGCAGACCGACAAGGTTGAGGAACTGAAAAAGGCGCTCGCCTGAGCGGGCGGACGCGGCGGACAAACGGACTTTGGAGGCGGTGACCGATGACCGAGGAAGAAAAGATCTTCGCGGGCAAGCTGTTTGACGCGCGCACCAAGGAGCTGCGCGATATCAAGCACAAGGCGCACATCCTGTGTCAGAAATTCAACGGGATGGATGAATATGACCCCGCGCGCCTGCCCATCATCCGCGAGTTCATCGGAGAAATCGGCGAGAAATACTATTTCCAGGGGCCGATCCAGTTCAACTACGGCTCACATACCTTCATCGGGGAGAATTTCTTCTGCAACTTCAATCTGACCGTGATGGATGACGCGCGCATCTTCATCGGGGACAATGTGATGTTCGGCCCGAACGTGTCGCTCATGGCGACCGACCATCCGTTGATCGCCGCCGAGCGCACCAGTATGCGCTATCCGGACGGGCATGTCTCCATGTCCGAGTTTGCCAAGGACATCCACATCGGCAGCAACGTCTGGCTTGCGGCGAACGTCGTGGTGCTGGGCGGCGTGACCATCGGGGACGGCGCGGTCATCGGCGCAGGAAGCGTGGTGACCAAGGATATCCCAGCGGGATATCTCGCGGTCGGCGTGCCGTGCAGGCCGCTGCGCCCGATCACCGAAGCGGACTCCAAAATGCACCTGCTGGCGGAGGAATAAGGGAATATGGCAAAGCGCCCCGCGTGGATACGCGGGGCGTTTTATTCTGCTTGATTCACTGCCGCTCAGTCTGTTTTCTCATCCAACAGAACATCCAGCGTGATAATAACCACAGTAACAGCGATCATGATGGGTGCACTGACAGAAATCAGGACTTCTCCCTTTACGAAAATGCCGAGCACCAAGCAGAGCAGGGACCACGGAATCTGAATCATACGAACTGCTAGATTGTTATAGTAGAGCTGTGTAAAGCTGGTGTGGGTCAGTATGCGGGCCAGCAGGACAAAACTGCCTTTGGATAGCAGGAGCAGTACACTGCTCAGGGCGATGCCAAGCGTGATAGGCAGTATGGGCCAGTTCTGTATCCCACGGGACAGGCCGATGCAAAAGAATAATTCAAAGAACAGAACATCATCTAGCACAAACAGCACATCGCGCAGGGCATATAACCGCCGCTCGCGCGCAGTTAGCGGCGGCACTTCGGCGAGCACACTGTCGCAGAAGGCGGCAATATCGCTGCCGATGGCCTCTTCAGGGGATGCGCCGCGTGACTCAGCCTCCTGCAATATTTCGATCACATCGTGCCGGATGCTTTCCTGATGATAGGCGCTGATGGGCGCGGTGCATATGCGGCGGGTGATTTGGTGCAGCATGGCGGTCGAAGCAGGTGTGAGTTTTTCGTCCAGATGTTGGTTCAGGCGGCGCAGCTTGCGGGTGCGTTTGCTCATAGGGATCCCCCTCCCATATCCTTCAGCAGATGGTTGACCGCATCCGTCAACTCGCGGTAGCTGGCGAGGAAAGCCGCGAGCTCTTCGCGTCCCTTGGCGGTCAAAGCATAGTACTTGCGTTTGGGGCCGACCTCGGAAGCGCGATATTCCGCATTGGCCAGCCCGTTCTTCTCCAGCCGGAGCAGCAGGGGATAGATCGTGCCCTCTGCGATCTGGCCGAAGCCGTAGTTTTTGAGCTGCTCGGCGATCTCATAACCGTAGGTCGGCTGGCGGCTGATGATCGCCATGATGCAGCCCTCCAGCGTGCCCTTGAGCATTTGCGATGGGATCAATCTGCCGCCCTCCTTTCTTTTGGGTATCTTGCAATGCAATGTAGTAACTATATTGTATTGCAAAGTAGAAGCGGCGTCAACCGGCTGGGATGGATTTTGTAGGGATAGACAGAAAACCAGTATGGAATTGACTTTCCGGACAAAAAAAGGTATGCTAAAATCATCCAAGGCTGAGAGGGAGGAAAACACCATGTATGTATTGGAAAATGCCATGTTCCGCGTGGAGATCAACGAGCTGGGCGCGGAGCTGTCGAGCTTTAAGAGCAAGACGACCGGTACGGAGTATGTCTGGCAGGCCGATCCCGCGATCTGGAAGCGCCATGCGCCGATTTTGTTCCCGATCGTCGGGCGGCTCAAGGACAAGACGTATACCGCAGGCGGCAAGGCCTATGAGATCACCCAGCACGGCTTCGGCCGCGATCTGGAATGGCAGGGAAAGCGCGTCAGCGATTGCTGCGTGGAGTTTCGGCTGGAGCAGAGCGAATTTACCAAGAAGATGTATCCGTGGGATTTCGCATGCACGGTGCGCTATACGCTGGACGGCGCTTCGCTGAAAAAAGAGCATATCACGGAAAACCGCAGCGATACGACCATGTATTATGAGGTCGGCGGGCACGATGCCTATAACCTCTGCTGGCAGGACGGCGAGCAGATCACGGATTATTACGTTGCATTTGAAGGAACCGATACGCTCAGCCGCATCGCGACCGATGAGAGCGTGATGCTGACGCAGGAGCGCGTCGCCGTGCCGCTGGCGGATGGTCGGCTGCCAATCTCCCGCGAACTGTTCGCAAACGACGCGGTCATGACCGAGGGGCTGCCGGTGCGCCGCGCGACGATCGGCTGCACGAAAAACAGCCGCAGCATCACGATGGACTTTACGGATTTCGATTATTTCGCGCTGTGGAGCGCGGATAAGGATTTTGACGTGCCTTATGTGTGCCTGGAGCCGTGGAGCACCCTGCCGGACTGCAGCTACCTCGACCACGCGATCGAGAATAAGGAGGGTGTGCGCGTTTTGCAGCCCGGACAGAGCGAGAACCTGTCGTTTACGACGACGATCCGTGAGTAACGGCGGCGGATGTGCGAACGCGCATGGAATGTCCGCCGCCCGTATATGCGGATAACGAAGAAGCCCTCTCCTGTTGATGTGGGAGAGGGCTCTGTGCTGCCGCAGAATTGCCAAGGGACCAGAAAGGGCAACGAAGGAAAGGTAAAAGAAAAATAAATGCAAATTTTGGGGGTGGATTTATGAGATTCCAAGGGAAGATTTCCAAGTGGTTTTATGGCATTATCATATTTGCGGCAGCGATTTTCACCCCGATCAGTATATTAGCTGCTAAAAACGGGAAAATGCTTTTATTTATAATTTTTTTAGGAATATTTGTTTTAATAGAGGCATTTTGTTCTTGTATTGTGCTGCGCAATTTTGTGGAGTTAAATGATGACGGCCTGCTGATCGCCTTTGGATTGGTCAAGGTCCGCATACCATACGGCGACATAGAAAAAATCGGTGCGACAAACGATCCGTCATCCTCTTTGGCGGCCTCGTTTGATAGAATTAGGCTCCAAATAAAAAACGGAAAAAGCGTGATGATTTCTCTGTATAATAAGCAAGCGTTTTACCGAGAAATGCAAAAGAAAAACGCAGATATCAGAATCGTCTGATCAAACGCGATTGCCTCCCACGGCGGTAACGGCATTTTCGCAGCAACACCGGCAGAGCATATAACACCCTGCGCGTTGCTGTGCAAGGGCGTATGCCAACAGGAAGGGGTGGCTTAACCCAGGGGATGCCGGGAGGCCGTGTCCTGCCTGGGAGAAAACGGATGCAGGATTGCGCTTGACAAAACACGCGCACTGACATATACTAAGCATAAACACCCCCTCCCTGGGGGAGGGGTAAACGATAAGGAGATCCATGTCATGAAACAACGATTCCGCGTCGGCGGCATGAGCTGCGCGGCCTGCTCGGCGCATGTGGAAAAAAGCGTTGCAGCGGTGCCGGGCGTAAGCGAGGTGCAGGTCAACCTGCTCGCGGGCAGCATGACCGTGCAGTATGATGAAAGCGCGTGCGACGCACGGAAGATTATTCAGGCCGTCGAATCCGGCGGATATACCGCTTCGATAGACGATGGCAAGCAGCAATCCGCGCCTGCGCAAAGTCCGCAGGCGGACGATGAGCTGCACGAGATGAAGACCCGCATTCTGGTTTCCGCGGTGTTCCTCATCATCTTGATGTATTTTTCTATGGGGCCGATGTTCGGTCTGCCGCTGCCGGACTTTGTCAGCGGCGCGGAACATGCCTTTGCACTGGCGCTGGTGCAGTTCCTGCTCACGCTGCCGATCGTGTTTATCAATCGCAAATATTTTATCAACGGGTTTAAGACGCTTTGGCACCGCGCGCCGACGATGGACGCGCTGATCGCGGTCGGCTCGGGCGCGGCGCTGGTATACGGCGTTTACGCGCTGTTTCAGATCGGCTACGCGGGCGCGGCAGGCAATGCCGAGCTGGTGCATAACTTTGTACACGACCTGTACTTTGAGTCCGCGGGCATGATCTTAACCCTTGTGACGCTTGGCAAGTTCTTTGAAGCGCGCGCCAAGCGCAAGACCGGCGAGGCGATCGCCGCGCTGATGGACCTGCGGCCGCAGACTGCAAACGTGCTGCGCGGCGGGCAAGAGGTTTCGATCCCGATCGAGGACGTGCGCGTGGGCGATCTGGTTGTAGTGCGCGGCGGACAGTCGGTGCCGGTGGACGGCGAGATCGCGGAAGGCAACGCTTATCTGGACGAAAGCGCTATCACCGGCGAGAGCATGCCGGTGGAAAAGCACGTGGGAGACACGGTCATCGGCGCGACGGTATCCAAAAGCGGCTACTTCGTCATGAAAGCCGCCCGTGTGGGCGACGACACGACGCTTTCCCAGATCATCCGTCTGGTCGAGGAGGCAGGCGCGTCTAAGGCGCCGATCGCCAAGCTTGCGGATAAGGTGGCGGGCGTGTTCGTGCCGATCGTCATGGGCATTGCGCTCATCACCGCCATCGTTTGGCTGCTGTACGGCGAAACGCCCAGCTTCGCGCTCACCCGCGCGATCGCCGTGCTGGTCATCTCGTGCCCGTGCGCGCTGGGGCTGGCAACGCCGGTCGCCATTATGGTCGGCACGGGTGTGGGCGCGAAAAACGGCGTGCTGTTCCAGTCCGCCGAGGCGCTCGAAAACCTGCATAATGTAAACAGTGTGATTCTGGATAAGACCGGCACGGTCACTGAGGGACGTCCGGTCGTGACCGACGTCAAATCCTTCGGCGTGGAGCCTGAGGACCTGCTCTCGCTCGCCTTGTCCATCGAATCCAGGAGCGACCATCCGCTTGCGGACGCGATCGTGCGCTATGCGCGCAGCAAGCACGTCAAGGAGCGCGCGGTCACGGATTTTGAAATGATCGAGGGCCAGGGCGTGCGCGCCACGATCGACGGCGTGCGCTGCATGGCGGGCAACCGCCGCATGCTGCTGGCGAACGGGCTTGCGCTTTCGCGCTCCGCGCAGAAGATGGGCGAGGATCTCGCCGCGGCGGGCAAGACCCCGCTGTACTTTGCGGCAAACCGTCAGGTAGCGGGCATTTTCGCGGTTGCGGACGTGCTCAAGCCGACCAGCCGCGCGGCGGTCGAGGCGCTGCAGAACCTGGGCGTTGAGGTGACGCTGCTCACCGGCGACAATCAGGCGACCGCGCAGTCCATCGCCGCAGAACTGGGCATCAAGGACGTGGTGGCCGAGGTACTGCCGCAGGATAAAGAACGCGTCGTACGCGAAAAGCAGGCGCAGGGCCGCAAGGTCGCCATGGTCGGCGACGGGATCAACGACGCGCCGGCGCTGGTGCGCGCGGACGTGGGCGTTGCCATTGGCGCGGGCACGGACGTGGCGATCTCGTCTGCGGACGTGGTGCTGATGAAGAGCGACCTGATGGATGCGGTGGACGCGATCCGCTTGTCGCGCCAGACCATGCGCAACATCCGCCAGAATCTGTTCTGGGCATTTTTCTACAACTGCATCGGCATCCCGATCGCGGCGGGCGCACTGTGGCTTCCACTGGGGCTTAAACTCAGCCCGATGATCGGCGCGGCCGCGATGAGCCTCAGCTCGGTCTGCGTGGTCTCCAACGCGCTGCGGCTCAAGTTTTTCCGAAGCACCCCTAAGCCTGCCGCACAGCAGGGTGAATATATCGTTTTGCCGAAGGAGGAAGCAAAAATGACAAAGGTAATCAAAATTGAGGGTATGATGTGTGAGCACTGCGTCGCGCACGTCAAAAAGGCGCTGGAGGCGTTCTCAGGCGTGAGCGTTACGGTCGATCTCGCGGGCGGCAAGGCCACCGTACAGGGGGATAGTCTGCCGGATAACGCCAAGCTGACCGAAGCGGTCGAGCAGGCGGGCTACAAGGTGGTCGGCGTGGAATGAGGGCTGACCGGAAAAAGGTCGAGCCGCTCCTGCGCACGGCGCGGGGACAGCTCGACGGCGTGCTCAAGATGATCGAGGACGACCGCTACTGCATGGAGATCGCCACGCAGCTGCAGGCGGTCGAGTCGCTGGTGCACAAGGCGCGGCGCGAGGTGCTGCGCGCCCATCTGTCGGGCTGTGTGCAGGATGCCTTTGAAACGGGCGACGAGCAGGCCCGCGAGGCGAAGATCGACGAGATCATCAAGCTGCTCGACAAGACATGACCGCGCGTCTGCCCGCCTCGCTGGAGCCTGCGCCGGATGCGGTGGACCTGCTTGCCCGCTGTGAGCGGGAAGAACGGCTCGCCGAGGGGCTGCACATCCGCGGGGTGGAGCTGTCTGGCACACGGTACGAGGGCCTGCGGATGCACGGCGTGCTGTTTGAGGGCTGCCGGATGACCGGCTGCCGGTGGGAGCGCGCCGACCTCTGCGATGTGGTGTTCCGCCGGTGCGATCTGTCGAACAGCGATTGGCGCGGCGGGTTCTTTGAACGGGTCGTGTTCGAGGGATGCAAGGCAGTTGGCGCGGAGTTCAGCGAAACTGCATGGCGATCGGCGGCGTTTGGCGGCTGTGCGCTGTCTTACGCGGCGTTCAGCCGCGCGCGACTGCGGGAGGTTGCGTTTTCCGAATGCGATCTCAGCAGCGCGGCATTCGATGAGTGTACATGGAAAGCATTGCAGTTGAATAAAATACAGCTGCGTTCAGCAAGCTTTCTGCACACGCCGCTCGCAGGGCTGGACCTCACCGGCTGCGAGCTGGACGGGCTTGCGGTGTCGGATACAAACGCCGAGCTGCGCGGTGCGGTCGTGACCATGGAGCAGGCCGCGATGCTGGCGAAGCGGCTGGGTCTTGTCATCAAAGTATAAGAAAAAGCGTTCCGCGAAGGGATTTCACGGAACGCTTTTGTCATACAGCGCGCAGTGCACGTCCGTATGAATTCACAGGAATTTTTTGAGCGCGGCGATCAGCCGGTCCATCTGCTCGTCCGTGCCGACCGTGATGCGCAGATAATTGTCAATGCGCGGCAGCTTGAAATAGCGGATAAAAATCTTTTCCTGCCGCAGGAAGGCAAAGATATCCGCCGCCTGCTTGCGGGGATGGGTGACAAACAGGAAGTTGGTCAGCGAAGGCAGGACGGTGAAGCCCAGCGCGCGCAGGGCGTCCGCCGACCGCTCACGCGTCGCAATGACCCTGCGGCAGGTCTGCTGAAAATAGTCCTCGTCACGAACCGATGCTTCGCCCGCAGCGAGCGCGAGCGCGTCCATGGTGTAAGAATTGTACGAGTTTTTGACCGCCTCGAGTGTGGCGATCAGCGTTTCCGAGCCGAGCGCATAGCCGATGCGCATGCCCGCGAGCGAGCGCGACTTGCTCATGGTCTGCACGACGAGCAGGTTCTCGTACTTGTCCAGCAGTGGGACGGCGCTCTGCGCGCCGAAGTCCACATAGGCCTCGTCGATGATGACCACACAGTCTGCGTTGTGCTGCAACAGGTCCTCGAGTGCATCGAGCGACAGGCCGCATCCGGTCGGCGCGTTCGGATTGGGCAGTACCACGCCGCCGTTCGGCTTGTCGTAGCCGCGGATGTTCACGCAGAAGTTTTCATCCAGCGGCACGGTCTCATAGGGGATGCTGAACAGGTCGCACCAGACCGGATAGAACGAATAGGTGATATCCGGATACAGGATGGGCTTGTCCGAGCAGAAGAAGGACTGGAACGCGAGCGCGAGCACGTCGTCCGATCCGTTGCCGAGGAATACCTGGGGGGGCCTGACATCGAAGCGCTCGGCCAGCGCAGCTTTGAGACGCTTGCCGTTCGCATCCGGATAGAGCGCGAGCGAGGACGCATCAAAGGTGCGCAGCACCTCCTGCACACCGGGCGCGGGCGGGTAGGGATTCTCGTTGGCGTTTAATTTGATGATATCCGCGGCCTGCGGCTGCTCGCCCGGCACATAGGGATCGATCTTGCGGAGTTTATCGAGAAAGGGCTTGTCCATAAGGCACTCTCCTTTTACAGTTTGGTAACTGCGGATAGTTTATCACAGTAAAGCGAGAAAGTCAAGCCCTGTTTGTGTCTGGACGCACACTGTGATATAATAGTTGCACCTTACATGACCGGAGGCACGCGGTATGGTTCGTACGATGGTCACAAAAAGACACATATCGCTGTGCGGCTGTATATCAAGCGCAAGTAGCAGGTCAACAGGCGCGACGTAATCGCAAATCAGGTTTTCCGAGCGAAGCTGGTAAAACCTGTTTGCGGTCGCGTGCAGCAGAGAACGATCGGGCGGGGGTGATTCGCAAGAGGGGGCAAGCCCCCTCTTGTGCGCCGCCGCGCGCAGCGGCAACTCGTTGCTTGGAAACGGCAACATTTTGCAGTATGGAAAGGATAATGGCGATGTATCAACCCTTAGCGGACAGGATCCGCCCGAAAACGCTGGATGACGTGGTCGGCCAGCAGCACCTGCTGGGCAAAAACGGCCTGCTGCGCCGCGTGATCGAGAGCGGCAATATCCCGAACCTGATTTTTTACGGCCCGTCCGGCGTGGGCAAGACCACGGTCGCGTCCATCATCGCAAAGCAGACCGACCGCAAGCTGTATCATCTCAACGCCACCACGGCGGGCATCGCGGATATCAAGGCGATCATCGACGAACTGGACACCTTCCTTGCGCCCAACGGCGCGCTGGTGTATCTGGATGAGATCCAGTATTTCAACAAAAAGCAGCAGCAGAGCCTTTTGGAGTTCATCGAAACCGGCAAAATAACGCTGATCGCCTCCACGACCGAGAACCCCTATTTCTACATCTACAACGCGATTCTGAGCCGATGCACGGTGTTTGAGTTCAAGCCCATCGAAGCGAGGGATATGCAGAAAGCGGTCGAGCGGGCGTTCACCCTCGCCATCGGGGATAAGGCAACTCCGGTTGAGGACGGTGTGGCGGCGCACATCGCGCAGGCGGTCGGCGGCGACGTGCGCAAGGCGCTCGGTGCGGTCGAGCTGCTCGTGCTCGGCGCGGGAGAGCAGGGCGTGACGCTCGCGGACGCACAGCAGGCCGCGCAGCGCTCCAACATGCGCTACGACCGCGACGGCGACAGCCATTACGACATCTTATCCGCCTTCCAGAAGTCCATCCGCGGCTCGGACCCAGACGCGGCGCTGCACTACCTCGCGCGCCTGCTCGAGGCGGGGGACATGATCTCGGCCGCGCGGCGCATGCTGGTCATCGCAAGCGAGGATATCGGACTGGCCTATCCGCAGTGCGCGGCGATCGTCAAGGCGTGTGTGGACAGCGCGTTCCAGCTCGGCCTGCCCGAGGCGAGTATTCCGCTCGGCGAGGCGGTCATCCTGATGGCGACCGCACCCAAGTCCAACAGCGCGGCCGTGGCCATCGGCGCGGCCATAGCGGACGTTCGCGCGGGCAGGACGGGCGATATTCCGGCGCATATCAAGGATGCGCATTACAGCGGCGCGGCAAAGCTGGGCCGCGGGCTGACCTATCAGTATCCGCACGATTTCCCGAACCACTGGACGCCCCAGCAGTATCTGCCGGACGAACTGCGAGACGCGCATTACTACGAGTACGGCCCTAATAAGACCGAGCAGGCCGCGAAAGCCTATTGGGACAGGGTCAAGGGGAAGGCATAGTTATTCAAACACGGTCGCGATATATTTCCTGTCACAGCAGGCGGGGGTGTACACCCATTCGTCGATGTGCCCCTCTGTGATGAAATACCGCGGCAGGGGCGGCGCGCCTCGGGGGGCGAGCACATCGATCACGGTCAGTTTGATTTTCATGCGCTGGGGCAGGATGGACTTGATGTATACCGAGACCACCGTTCCCGCATCCAGATCTCCGCGCGGCTCGGCAAGACCAGATAAATTGGGAGCCAGTTCGATGAACACGCCGTACGGCTCCACCGAGCGGACCACGCCGCGCACGGTCTCCCCCGGGGAGAACTGCGCGGCGTTTTGCTCCCAGGTGCCGAGCAGCTCGCGGTGGGTCAGCGAAATGCGGCGCGTTTCCCAGTCGACCGACCGGACGGCAGCATAGATGGATTGGCCGACATGCAGCCGGTCGCTGGGATGAAAAATACGCGAGATCGACAGGTTTTCAATGCCGATGAGGGACGCTACGCCGCAGCCGATATCCACGAATGCGCCGAACGGTTCGAGATGCGTGACTGCGGCAGGGATCACATCGCCGGGCTGCAGGGTGTCGAGGAAAAAGTCCTGTGCGCGCTGCTGTGCGATCGTGCGCGACAGCCAGACCACGGGCGGATCGGCGGTCTCGTCGATCTCGGTCACGACAAAGCAGGTCGGCTTGCCTACGCGGGACAGGATGGCGATCTCGCGCGTATCGCCCTCGGCAACGCCCAAAGCGCAGCACGAGCGCGGCATGACGCCCTGCGCAAAGCCGAGATCGAACAGCAGGTCGTGGGCCGCCGTACACCGCTGCGCGACCGCTTCTAGGATCATGCCCTCGTCCTGCGCGCGGCGCAGTCCGTCGGTCGAAGAGAGCGCCTGCCGCACCTCGGGCAGCGCGGTGTAACTGCCCTCGGGCAGATAGCATTCACTTGTTTTCATAATACGCAGAGCCTCCTTTGGGGTCTGCCTTACTATATGGGCGGCGCCGTCCAATTATGTCATCGGCCGCGGCCGTGAAATCAGGTGTGGGAATCATCCCGCCGCTGTGGTATAATTGGGATGAGATGAATAAGCGTGAAAGGAGCGGGTGCGAATGGACGTACAGGTCGGCGATATCCTGACCATGAAAAAGCCGCATCCCTGCGGTTCAAAGCAGTGGAAAGTGCTGCGCACGGGCATGGATTTCAAGCTCAAATGCGAGGGCTGCGGGCATGAGGTGATGCTGCCGCGCAGCAAGGCGGAAAAAAATATCCGGACCATCGAACGGGAGGGGAAAACGGTATGCTGATCGACGGTAAGCAGATGCACATTCAAATCAAAAAGGGCGATATTGGGCGGTATGTCATCCTGCCGGGCGATCCTGCGCGCTCGGAGAAGATCGCGCGCTATTTTGACGAGCCGAAGCAGATCGCGCAGAATCGAGAGTATACGCTGTGGACGGGCAAGCTCGACGGTGTGCCGGTTGCGGTGTGCTCGACCGGCATCGGCGGCCCGTCCGCCGCGATCGCGCTCGAGGAATTGGTCGAGTGCGGCGCGGACACCTTTATCCGCGTGGGTACCTCGGGCGGTATCGTGGACGAGGTCTGCGGCGGCGATATCGTGATTGCGACCGCCGCTATCCGGCAGGAGGGCACGAGCCGTGAATACCTGCCCATCGAGTTCCCAGCCGCGGCGGACTTTTCCGTCGTTTCCGCGCTGCGGGACGCGGCGGTAAAGCTGGGACTGACGCACCACATCGGCGTTATCCAGTCCAAGGACAGCTTTTACGGCGAGATCCGTCCCGCCCAGCAGCCCATTGCGGATGAACTGCTCGCCAAGTGGAAGGCATGGAAGGCTGCGGGCGCGCTCACGAGCGAGATGGAGACCGCAGCGCTTTTCATCGTCTCGCAGGTGCTGCATGTGCGCTGCGGCGCGGTGCTCAACGTGCTGTGGAACGCGGATAACGATGATGCCCCGAATATCCCGCCGGACGCGGCTGAGCGCGGCGTGAGAACCGCGGTTGAGGCGCTTCGTATCCTGATCAGGGAGGATAACGCAAAGGCATGATGGAAGAAAAACAGAAGAAAAAACGCGAGGCCGACCTGGGCAGCGACCCGGTCGGCCCGCTGCTCGTCCGGCTGGCGCTGCCGACGATCTGCGCGCAGGTGGTCAATCTGCTGTACAATATTGTTGACCGCATTTACATTGGACAGATCCCGGGCGAGGGCGCGCTCGCGCTGACCGGTATGGGCGTGACCTTTCCGGTCATCACGCTGATCTCGGCGTTTGCAGCGCTGATCGGCATGGGCGGCGCGCCGCGCGCCTCCATCGCAATGGGCGCGGGCGAGCACGAAAAGGCTGAGCGCACGCTCGGCACCTGCACCGCCGCCCTGTGGGGCCTCGCGCTCGTGCTGACCGTGCTGTTCCTGCTGTTTCAGGAGCCGCTGCTCGTGCTGTTCGGCGCGTCGCAGGATACGCTGCCCTATGCGATGCAGTATCTGAACATCTATGTGCTGGGTACGATTTTCGTCATGACCGCGCTGGGCCTCAATGGCTTTATTACCGCGCAGGGCAAATCCGGCGTGGCGATGAAGACCGTGCTGATCGGCGCAGTGCTGAACGTCGTGCTCGACCCAGTATTTATCTTTGTATTCGGTATGGGCGTGCGCGGCGCGGCGATCGCGACTGTCATATCGCAGGCGGTCTCTGCGGCATGGGTGGTCAAATTCCTGTCCGGAGAGAAGAGCACCCTGCGGCTGCGCAGGCAGTTTTTCCGCATCGACCGCAAGCTGCTGCTGCCGGCGGTTGCGCTGGGGGCTTCGCCCTTTGTCATGCAGTCAACCGAAAGCCTGCTGACCGTGACGTTCAACGTCTCCTTGCAGCAGTACGGCGGCGACCTCGCGGTCGGCGCGATGACCATTCTAACCTCGGTCGCGCAGATGGTGCAGATGCCGCTGATGGGTCTGGCGCAGGGTGCGCAGCCCATCTTGAGTTTCAACTACGGCGCGGGGCGGCCCGACCGCATGAAGCAAACGGTCAAGTACAATCTGCTCATCGCCTGTGTGTTCGCGTTCGGCGTGTGGGGGCTGGTGCAGTTTGCGCCGCATTTGGTGGCCCAGCTGTTCAACCGCGACGCCGCGCTGGTGGATATGACTGCGTGGGCGCTGCGCATCTATTTCGCGGTCGGCTTTACGATGGCCTTTCAGAACACGTTCCAGCAGTGCTTTGTCGCGCTGGGCGAGGCCAAGATCTCGCTCTTCCTCGCGTTGGAACGTAAAGTCATTTTGCTGATTCCGCTCATTCTGATCCTGCCGCACTTCTTTGAGGACAAGCTGTTCGCGGTGTTCTTCGCCGAACCGGTGGCCGACTTCCTCGCCGCCGCGACGACCACCATCCTGTTCCTCATCCGCTTCCGGCAGATCATCCGGGACATGGAGACAAAACAAAAGGCATAACTGCGCGCCGCCAGATGCGCAACAAACAGAAAAAGCACCGGAAACCCAGTTTCCGGTGCTTTTTTTTGTAGCCCAAAACCACTCGCTAGGCGAGTGGTTCAAAAAAGCCTATGGCGATGAACAAGAAGAAAAAACTCCCTTTGCTATAATAGAAGTGCGGTCTGTCAGCTGCACAAAGAATAGCAAAGGGAGGACATTCAGATGGGACTGAACGATATCAATAGTTTATCTCATACGCGATGGAATTGCAAATATCATATTG
>DXDO01000110.1 GCA_019115425.1 Candidatus Agathobaculum merdigallinarum
CTCGTCAGGCAAAGAAAATCCTGCTATTTCCGCCTGAGCGCATTGTAAGGATAAGACGTTATTCTGCAGTGTTACCGTCCAAGCGCCGGATATCTTGCAGCTTTCCGGCAAAAAAAGCAGCGCTGTCCGCAGATTTCCCGGGACCAGGCCGCTGTCCAGCAAATCCTGCCGGCGTACATTGGCATCGACTGATATGATCTCATCTTCGCTGATCTGAACAGCCAGATGATCCGGCGTAAAAGGCAGCGCCTGCGTAATCATCCCGCACAGATCCTCTTCACTTAATTGCAGTCCCATCTGTGTATCCTCCTGTTCGTTGCCTGACGGGCCGGACTGCCCCGGCTGCATATTCTGCTCTGGATGTCCGAGCAGCATTCTTCCGATCATCAGGAGGCATAAAAGCATGCAAATGCCCAGAATCAGCGTGTAAACAAAACTTTTTTCCTCCTGCATCTTACCCCTCCTCGTA
The DNA here is from genome assembly GCA_019115425.1 of Candidatus Agathobaculum merdigallinarum. Classification (GTDB taxonomy): domain Bacteria; phylum Bacillota; class Clostridia; order Oscillospirales; family Butyricicoccaceae; genus Agathobaculum; species Agathobaculum merdigallinarum. The sequence continues at coordinate 470 of DXDO01000110.1, forward strand.
TCCCTGTGCGATACTATATGCTCGTTCATTACAGGATATGCACACGGCAAAGAGCCTGCCGGGCAAACTGCCCGGCAGGCTCTTTGAATGCAGGCGTTTCCGCCTTCAATCGCAATCCGCTTTGTTCAATTGCAGCATCTGCTGCCGCAGCCGTTGGAACGATTGCTGCCGCAGCCACAGCCGTTGGAATGATCGTTATCGCAGCAGTTGGAATCACCCGAATTGATAAACAGGCTGTCGGAAACATCCTGCTGGGGCGGGAAAAACTCGTCGATCGGGAACTCGAAGTTTGCGAAAACCTCACAGGGGTCCTGCTCTCCGCCAACACCGCTGTTCGAGCAGTCGCGGCGCGGCAGGCAGATATCAAATGCCGGCATGAGCAGCTGGATATCGCGCTCCAGACGAATGATCGAGAACTGACCCAAGGTGACGAAAAGCTGGTTTCCGTCATCGCTCAGCACCAGATCGTCACCGCCAAAGCATGAGCAGATCGAACGCGGCACTTCGTGCAGCGCGCAGCAGCAGCAGTTGCACGAGGTATCCGGCGAAACGATACGCGCGTCGAGCAGGATCGGATCCACAACCTCAACGACCGCAGTCGGCTTATTGCTGTCCGGGCAGAGCTGGATATCCGTATCATCCTCGATAAAGCGAGAGGAGAAAATACGCGCGCCGCCCTCGCCGCCGAACAGGATCACACGCTTGTCAAACACCGCCAAACCGTCGATAATGCGCGGACGGCCGATCACGCAGCTAACCTCGCATTCGATGCGGTAGAAGAAACGGATATCGACTGTATAGAACCCTCGATTAAACTGCACGCGTTCCACGTCGATTTTCACGCAGAGCAGTTCTGCCGAGCGCGGCTTGACCGAGGCGATGCCGCCGGCATTGAGCAGTTCCTGCGCATCCCTGCACAGGAAAACGCGGATGTCGCGCAGACACTCTTTGCTGCGGCAGGAATCGTAAACCTTCTTTGTGTGGACGCAGACCGCCTCACGGAAACCGCCGCCGGCCGCGTTATTATTATTACTGCCACAGATCGGACCAGGGCAGCAGACTTTATCAGCCATGTATATTACCTCCAAATTGGAATTGAAGAGTCTTCAATAACAGTTTATTCAGAGGTGGGCATGGTGTTACTGCATCAGATCCTCATCTGTGACGAAAAATTCATTTTCCAGCTCCATGCAGCGGCGGTCAAGCTCAGAAGTCGTACCCAGCATGCGCCGTACCGCATCGTATTCCTGCCGTGCGCGCGTATTTTCCTGGCCGGTACGCATCGCGCGAATCAACAGATTTTTCGGTGTATCCAGCGGCGAGATATATTCCACAACCGATACTTTATAGCCCTCTGCCTCGAGTTTGAGGGCACGCAGGCTGTCGGTCAGCACATCGTTGAACCGCGCTTTGAATACGCCGAATTTGGTCAGCGGTTCCAGCCCCGGCAGCGTATACTGGTCGAGCAGCTCCTTATGGCAGCATGGCACGCAGGCAATATATTTCGCCTGCGCACGGATGGCGGTCGCAAGTGCAAGATCGGTCGCAATGTCGCAAGCGTGGAGCGAAATCACCGCAGTCACATTTTTCGGCGGCTGGTAGGTTCGCAGGTCCGCACACTGGAACACCATATTGTGATAGCCGAGGCGCTTTGCCATCGCGCGGCTCTCGTCGATCACATGCTCGTTGATATCCACACCGATCACACGGCAGCGGCGGTGCAGCACCTCATGCAGATAATAGTTCATGACAAAGCTGAGATAGGATTTGCCGCATGCGCAGTCCAGCAGTACGATCTCTTCGCTGTCATCCTGCTCGAACATAGGCGCAACCAGCTCAACATAGTGGTCGATCTGGTTGTATTTACGGATCATATCGTTTTTGATCTTACCGCCCGCGGTCAGAATACCGATCTCGCGCAAAAGCGCTGCCGCCTGATCTACCCGTATCAAATACTGCCGTCCGCTGTCCAGCAGCGGATTTGCAGCGGCGGCTTTCCCCTCTTCCGTGGCTTCGCGCTCCGCCTGCTTCATCTGAACGCCGCGCGCAGTGACCGACAGCGTCAGGACCACGCTGCGCTCGGTATAGGTCAGCACAGATTCATCGATTTTCTCTGCCTGTTCCGCGAAAAACGTGCAGAAGCCGACGGCGTCCGTTTCTCTTGCGCTTCCCTGAAAGAGAAGTTCATAGCCTGCTTCTCCTCTGGTTAACCGTGCATCAAATTTCTTTTTCCCCGAGGTAAACGTGCAGACTGCCTGCACAAAAAAATCCCGATTTTTGGTCAGTCGAGCCGAAATGCCGCTGAGCAGCAGCTTCAGCTTCGCCGCATCCCCTTTTTGCATCTTATATCACAACCTTTACTGCTATATACTATCATAAACGCCCGTATTTTGGCAAACCTTTCCGCATAATTTGCAAAAAAACAACCGCCCGAAGGCGGCTGCACTGCTACATCAATAAAAATGTCTGATAATCGGCAAAGCAATTCTCCATGCCATGAGACACGGCTATTACGGTTCGCCCTTCCCGATAAGCTGCAATGATTTGCGCCGCGCGTTCCGCCGCCGCTGTATCCAGCCCGGTAAACGGCTCGTCCAGCACGAGCAGATCGCTTTGTACGGCCAGTGCGCGCGCCAACGCAACACGGCGGCGCATCCCGCCGGACAAGGTGCGCACCGGCTGCGCCAGCGCGGCCTCCGGCAGCAGGCCGGTCAGGATCTCCCTGACGCGAGCCGCATCCGGACACACCAGCCCCACGTTTTCCAGCGCACTCCAGTGCTCGACCAGACGATCCTCTTGAAACACCGGCGCTATGCGCAGGCTTGAAATACCGGTTATCCTGCCGCTGTCGGGCGTTTCCAGCCCCATCAGCAGCCGGAGCAGCGTGGTTTTTCCGATGCCGGAAATCCCGCTGACCTGCCATCGCTCTCCCGCTTTGATGCGCCAGTTGATTCCCTGCAGGACCGGCTTGCCGCCATAGGATTTGCAAACCTCTTGGAAAGCAATCATGAGGCTCCCTCCCATTTCCGCCGCATGGTCTCTGCAAAGCGTACGAGCAGCTTTTCCAGCGCCATGCTGAGCACAATGATAACAAACGACCATGCAAACAGATCCGCTGTATTCAAGTATAGTTTGGACAGATACAGCTGCTCGCCAATGGACCAGCGCGGCAAGCCAATGATCTCTCCCGCCACACCGGCTTTAAGGGCCATGCCGACCGATACACGGCAGGCGGACAGCAGATACGGCATCGCCGAAGGCAGATACACCGCCCGCAGCGTTTTCCCAGCTGTCAGGCGGAACAGCCGCGCCATTTCCAGCATTTTCGGGTCAACGCTGCGCAGCCCTTCGTCCAGATTGATGTACACCGCCGGAAATACGACGAAAAACGCGGTCAGCACGGAGATCCACGCCGAACGAATCCAGATGAGCGCAACGACCACAAAGCATGCCACCGGAACGCTTTTCATGATCTGCACCGCAGGTTCCATCAGAATACGCACAAAGGGAAAGCGGTTTGCCAGCGCCGCCAGCAGGCATCCCAACGCGAACGCCAGCAAAAATCCAACTGCGATCTTGCCCAGCGAATGCGCGATGGACAGCCAGAAATCGCTTTCTGCAATCATGGAAAGCAGGCTCTGTACGGTCTGTACAGGGCCTGCAAACAACAAATCAGGAAGCGTCAGGGATATTCCCTGCCAGACCGCCAGCCAAAAGGCGGCAGCCGTCAGACAGCGCACCCAGCGCTTATCCCAGATAGTAGAAGCCTTCATCCGGCAGCTTTCCTCCCACCGCGTCGGATGCGATCTCATAGAGCATTCCCAGATAGCCCGAAACCCAGTCCTGCATTTGCTCCCCCGAAATCGCGGTCATCGGATTAAAGTTCTCGATCACCTGCTGCGCGACCGCAGCCTTTACAATGCCGTATTCCTCGATTAGCTGGGCCGCCCGCGCGGGGTCCTCCTCCGCCGCAGTGACCGACTGCTGATGATCGGCCACAAACTGTGCGACAGCCGCAGGATGCTCCTCGGCGAACGCCGTACGCACAACCGTCACCCCAGTTGCAATACCGCTGCCGTCGGGGCTGTATTCCTTCCATGCGTTCTCCAGCGGGAAGTTGAGAGACAGCTCCTGATCCTGCATCATAGCCACCGTAGCGAACGGCTGCGGCAGGATGCCGACCGCCGCGCTGTCCTGCGCGAGCGCGGATACGACCTCGGTCGGCTCGGACTTGAATTCGATTGTCAGCTCATCCGTGCTGATACCGGCCTTGCTCAGCAGGTATTGCAGCGTCCAGTCCGGCGAGGTCCCCTTACCGGTCATGTAGACGGTTCTGCCTTTGAGTCCCGCAAGATCGGTCAGGGCCTCATCATGCGAGACAACATAGAGCACATTGCCCGCGTTGACATCCAGCACCTGTACGCCGCCCTCAGTCCGCTGATACAGCGTCGCCGCCAGATTGGTCGGGATCAGCGCGATATCCACCTCGCCCTGCGCGATCAGCGGCACGATCTCGTCGCCTGCTGTATAAAGGTCAAACTGGTACGGGGCATCCTCCGACTGGCTATCATCCATCAGGCAGACAAGCCCCATCGCGGTCGGCCCCTTGAGCGCCGCGACGCGAGTGGTCAGCCCCTCTTCGTAACCGGCTTTGACCGCTTCCTGCTGTGCTTCCTCCGCAGCAGGGGCACTCCCCCCTTGCCCGCATCCGGTCAGCAGAGAGAAAGACAAAACTGCGGCCATCAGGCTTGTAAAAATACGTTTCATATAACATTCTCCTTATTTGGCCATCATGGATTTGACCTGTACGTTTTTGAGCCGTCCGAGCTTGCCTGACAAGGCGTTAATTGTGTCGTTCGGGCAATCCATCACAATCGTGATAATCGAATATCGTCCGTGATGCGGGATTCCCATGCGGCCGATAATACAGTCACCGTATTCGTACAGCAGCTGGTTGACCGCACTGCTGGAATCGCGGTCCTGCACAATAATGCCCAGAATGGCAATCCGGTTTTCCATGCTTTCTTCCCCCTTATAAAAGAATACGTCCCGCATCAGTTTACGATGCAGGACGCAAAATGAACAAATTTTGGCTCTTTCATCGCAGATCA
>DXDO01000111.1 GCA_019115425.1 Candidatus Agathobaculum merdigallinarum
CGAGGCACGCCCTTGTCAGGCTGCGCCTGAAAGGGCTATCGCGCCGAAGCCCCGCAAAAATTCTGATTTTTGCAGTGCTTCGCCTTTGTATCAAAAGCACGGGCGAAGCCCGCACTTTTGATGAAAACCGCTTTGCGGTTTTCTGTTTTATGCGCCGGACGGCGCTTTGAGCTGAAAATCGCCGCGGCGCGGCGATTTTTTGTTATGTGCGTATCCATGGATGCGCGCATATGGTTTGCAAAAGGGCGCGGGCCGCCCGATTTCCCATTTTGCCGGAGGACAAATCTATGCCGAAACAATTTTTGGAAGCTGGAAAGATCGTGGGCACGCATGGCATTCGGGGCGACCTGAAGGTGCAGAGCTGGTGCGACAGCCCGGAGGTTCTGTGCGACTTTGATACACTCTATCTGGACGAAAAAACGCCTGTAACCGTGCAGAAGGCGCAGGTACACAAAAATATCGTGCTCATGCACCTTGCGGGGGTGGACACGGTAGAAGCGGCGGAAGCGCTGCGCGGCCGCGTGCTGCACCTCGACCGTGAAGATGTTGACCTGCCGGAGGATCTGGTGTTCATTCAGGACATCCTCGGCTTTGCCATCTTCGACCGCCGGCTGGACCGCGAGATCGGCCGCCTGCATGATGTGCTCACATCCAATCCCGCGCACGATATGTACGAGGTCAAGACGAGTGAGGGCCGGCTGGTCTATATCCCCGCCGCCAAGCCTTTTTTGCAGGAGATCGACATGGAGAAGGGCGTTATCTATATCGAGAGCATCGAGGGCCTGGTGGAATGAAGATCGACATTATGACGCTGTTTCCGGACATGATCGACGCGGTCATGCGGGAGAGCATCATCGGCCGCGCGCAGGACAAGGGGCTGGTCGAGGTGCGCGCCACCAACATCCGCGAATACGCGCTGGACAAGCACCACAAGGCGGACGACGCGCCCTACGGCGGCGGGCGGGGGCAGGTCATGCTCGCCGAGCCGCTTTATCTGTGTCATCAGGCGCTCTGCGCGGGGGAACATGTGCACACGGTGTTCCTGTCCGCGCAGGGACGTCCGTTTGACCAGGCCAAAGCCCGCGAACTGCTCGCCAAAGAGCATTTCATTCTGGTCTGCGGGCATTATGAGGGTGTGGATCAGCGCTTTATCGACGCATGCGTGGACGAGGAGATCTCGATCGGCGACTTTGTGCTGACCGGCGGTGAGATCCCCGCGATGGCGGTCGCGGATGCGGTGTGCCGCATGGTGCCGGGCGTGCTGCCCGACGAGGAGGCGTTCACGGCGGAAAGCCACTGGGAGGGGCTGCTCGAGCACCCGCAGTACACCCGTCCGGAGAACTGGCGAGGCCGTCCGGTGCCTGAAGTGCTGCTCTCCGGGCATCACGCCAATATCGAGGCGTGGCGGCGCGAGATGAGCTTGCGGCGCACCAAGGCCGACCGGCCGGATCTGTTCGCGCAGTTTGCGCCCAGAGATAAGATGGACCGCAAAATTCTGGACAGGCTCAGCCAGACTGAGGATTGACAGGGCGCCGCCCCTCCTTCCCTCCCCGGGAAACCGGCAAATTCCGCTGCTTCTGCGCGGAAAAGATTGACCTTTGCCTGCCCGCACTTTATAATAGATATAAAGTACTTATTATAGCGGTACAACGGTCTGGGGAGGAACAGAACAATGGATATGAAAAAACTGGCAGGCGACAAGGCCGCCGAGTATATCAAGGACGGTATGGTAGTCGGTCTGGGCACCGGCTCCACCGCTTATCATATGGTCAACGCCGTGGGCGAGATGGTCAAGAACGGTCTGAAAATTCAGGCGATCCCGACGTCCAAAGCCACCGAGGCGCAGGCGCGGGAGCTTGGCATCCCGCTGCTCACCATCGACGAGCTGGATCATGTGGACCTGGCGATCGACGGCGTGGACGAGATCGATCCGCAGTTCAACGCCATCAAGGGCGGCGGCGGCGCGCTTTACCGCGAAAAGGTTGTTGCGACGCTGGCAAAAGAGGTAATCTGGATCATGGACGAGAGCAAGCTGGTCGATCAGATCGGCGCGTTCCATCTGCCGGTCGAGATCGCGCAGTACGGCTCCAAGCAGGCGATGGACAGAATGGAGAAGTTCGGCTGGAACCCTGTCCTGCGTGTGAGGGACGGCAAGACGTTCGTCACCGATAACGGCAACTTCATCGCGGACCTGCATCTGGGCGCGGGCTTTGATATTCAGGATGTCTACGGCAAGCTGCAGGGCATGTTGGGCGTTCTGGAACACGGGCTGTTTCTGAATATGTGCAGGCGGATGATCGTCGGCTGCGCTTCGGGCGAAGTGAAAATCATCGAGAATCCGTCCAAGTAGCGGATGGAACGCACGCCAAACGGAGACACGGGAGGGAAAAGCATGGATCGAACCGACCATACTGAGCGCGCTGAACGTGATGAGCGCGGCGAACAAAACAGCCAGATCAGGAGACGGCCGCCCGTGCGGGCGGCGGGCGGCAAGGCACCGGCCAAGCCGTTCAAGCTGAACTATCGGATGCTGCTGTGCATCGCGGTGCTGGTCTGCTTTGTGCTGGCGCTGCTGTTTTTCATCCTGTTTATGGTGAGGGGCGGCACGATCAATGACCTGAACGGACAGGTCGATACGCTGAACAAGGAAAAAGAGAGCCTGACGGCGCAGGTAGGTACGCTGACGCAGGATAATCAGGCCATGCTTGCAAGTTTGGCGGCTTCGCTTCCCGACCCGACCACCGCGCAGACCACCAGCATCGCGGATCTGATCCCGCAGCTGACCGAGGGCGTGTATGTGGTATACAGCACGGGCTCGCAGCTCCAGTACCTGAGCGTGCCTGCGGGCTATATGCAGGATAAGCTGGCCGCTTACCGCGACGATTCGGCGGCCTTTGCCGCGGCGCAGGGGGACGCGCCGAGCTGTACTTATTATGTGCTGTTCTCCGACAGGGTGATCGGCCTTGCCGAAAACAACACCGGTTTTGTCAGCATGGACCGCACTGCGGCCGGCAGCGCATCGTCCATCCCTGCGGGCATGTACAGCTTTGTCGCCGCAATGTTCGCATAAGCGGAGAAAACGCGAAAAATACGAAAAAAACGCATGGCGGCGCTTGACAGGCGCCGCCGCTTGTGTTATGCTATCAAAAGCCGCATTGTGCATTGGCTCCAGTTAAGTGCGTCCCAAACAGGGCCGCCGCCGTGCCAAGCGTGACTCTGTAACGAAAGAGAGGGAAAACCAAATGTATGCCATTCTGAAAACTGGCGGCAAGCAGTACAAGGTATCTGAGGGCGACGTGATCTACGTCGAGAAGCTCGGTGTAGAGGACGGCGCGACCGTTACTTTTGACGAGGTTCTGGCTGTAGGCGAGGGCGATCAGCTCACCGTCGGCGCTCCTTACGTTTCCGGCGCCGCTGTAACCGGCACGGTCGAAAAGACCGGCAAGGGCAAGAAGATCAACATCTTCAAGATGAAGCCCAAGAAGGGTTACCGCAAGCGTCAGGGCCATCGCCAGCCGTACACCAAGGTGACCATCGCGTCCATCAAGGCGTAAGGCGGTGACAAAGGTCACTTTTTCGTCGCAGGGAGGCAAACTCCTTTCGGTGGACATCCTCGGCCACGCGGGCTACGCGGAGGAAGGGGAGGACATCGTTTGTGCGGCGATCTCCAGCGCGGTCATGCTGACCCATGCTTTGCTGTTTGACGTGCAGCATATCCCGGTCGATACGCTGATCGAGGATGACGGCGCGCACATCCGCATCACCCTGCCGGACGGCATGGGACTGGAACGCGGACAGGACGCGCTTATGGCGCTCAAACTGCATTTTACCGAGTTGGAGCAGAATTATTCGGATTTTTTGAACGTAATGGAGGTGCACGCAGATGCTGAAGATTAGCTTACAGTTTTTCGCTCATAAAAAGGGCGTAGGTTCGACCAAGAACGGTCGTGACTCCGAGGCGAAGCGCCTTGGCGTGAAGCGCGCGGACGGCCAGACCGTTCCGGCGGGCAACATCCTTGTCCGTCAGCGCGGCACGAAGATCCATCCGGGCCTGAACGTCGGCCGCGGCAAGGACGACACCCTGTTCGCCAAGGTGGAAGGCGTTGTCCGC
>DXDO01000112.1 GCA_019115425.1 Candidatus Agathobaculum merdigallinarum
TTGCACGCGTCCGCGAGGAACAAAGGGCTATGCCCGCATAGTGACAACCACCAGCTTCGCTGGTGGATGTGTTCATTGCAATAGGCGTTCCCAGCTGTACGCTTGGAACGGATATTGTTACGGCTCCAGTCGGTTCATATCGCGCGGGAACATGGATGCGTCGCGCACATTGTTCAGCTTCAGCAGCTGCATGGTCAGGCGCTCGAGGCCGATGCCCAGACCGCCGTGCGGCGGCATGCCGTACTTGTGCAGCATGGTGAAGGACTCAAACAGCTCGGCGTTCATCTTGCGCGCTGCGAGCTTGTCCATCTGCTCCTGATAATCGTGGATACGCTGGCCGCCGGTCGTGATTTCCAGACCGCGGAACAGCAGGTCGAACGACAGTGCGAGCTTGGGGTCCTCCGGATCGTCCATCGCGTAGAACGGGCGCTTGGCAGACGGGAAGTGGGTGACGAACACGAAATCGCTGTCGTGCTCCTCCTTCGCCCACTGGCAGAGCAGCACTTCTTCATCCGGATTGAGGTCGTAGCGGTTCTTGGACTTGTGACCGTACTTCTCCTCCATGATCTGCTTGGCTTCGTGGAAGCGGATGGTCGGGATCTCGCGGATTTCCGGAATCTCCGCGTTCAGCATGGCGATCTCTTCCGGACAGTGCTCCTTGACGTAATTCATAACGTATTTGAGCATGCCGGTCTCCATCTCCATGACGTCGTACATCGAGTCGATATACGCCATCTCGAAATCGAGGCCGATATATTCGTTCAAATGGCGCGAGGTGTTGTGGCGCTCGGCGCGGTAAACACTGCCGATCTCAAACACGCGGCCGAACGCGCCCGCAAGGTACTGCTTGTGGAACTGCGGGGACTGCGCGAGGTAGGCCGGATTGCCGAAGTAGTCCAGCTTGAACAGGTTTGCGCCGCCCTCCGCGCCAGCGACAACGATCTTGGGCGTGTGGATGTGGGTAAAGCCCTGCGACTGCATATATTCCGCAAAGCCGTCCGCGATCGCGCCCTGCACGCGGAATACCGCCTGCTTGCGCGGGTGGCGCAGGGTGATCGGACGCAGCGGCAGGTCTACATCGAGCGACAGGCCCATATACTTCTTGCCGAGCGGTACGGGCAGCTGCTCGTAGGGACGGCCGAGCACCTTGACCGCCGACAGGACGACCTCTACGCCGTGCTCGGCGCGGGGTTCCTCGTGTACCTTGCCGGAGACCTCGAGCACCATTGCGTCCTTGATCTCGCTGCGTGCGATGCCGCCGATCTCGTCCCCCTGGAAGGTGCACTGGATCAGGCCGCGCTCCACGCGCATAATGACAAACGCGAAGTCCGACATATCGCGCACGCGGTGCACGGTGCCGCGGAAGGTGACGTCCTCGCCGACTGCGCCGCACACACGCTTTACGGTATCGACATACCGGCCCGCTTCATGAATCATTTCCATAATCTTTTAACGCCTCTCTATATCAGCATTTTTACAGGAATATATTGTATCATGAAAGCGGAAGATAAACAAGGTTTTTTGCAGGAAAGTACGAAGAAAGTACGAAGAAAAGGCGGTTATTCCGCGCCTTTGCGCGGCGGCATGGAGGCTTTTTCCTCCTCGAGCGTCCGCTGGGCGCGGTGCAGGAGGGCGCCGACCTGAGCAATTCGGGGCGGGAGCGGGTCGGACGGGGCGGCGGAAAGGCCTGCTTTGCGGCACATTTCGCGGTGCAGCAGGGACAGGGCGCCTGCGATCGCTTCCAGTTCGCTGCGGGTGAGCGGGAAGTCCACGGGGCGCGTGTCGGTCAGCGGCGGCGCATCAAGCAGGATCGCGGCATCCCGCAGGCGGCGGTAGGCAGTATGATAGGTTTTGCCGGCGTTGGCGGCGCTCATGCCGAGCCGCGCTCCGATCTGGACGAAGGTCAGGTTCTGCTGGCGCAGCAGATAGACCTGCCGCTGGTGTTCTGTCAGGATGGATAGGTTCTGGTCCATACGATCTAACATTAAGCTCACCTCAGTCATATTTTAGGACTATTAGTCCAAAAATACAATTGGACATATTGTACTAAAATATAATGACATTGGTGATTGATGTGAGACTCAGAATCCGCGATCTGCGGGAAGATAACGACCTGACCCAGCAGGAAGTCGCTGCGTATCTGCATTGCGATCAGTCATTGTATTCCAAGTATGAGCGTGGCGAGCGGGACCTGCCGCTTGACTACTTCATCAAGCTGGGGCAGTACTATCAGGTCAGCTTAGACTATCTGGCGGGGTTGACGGATGATAAAACGATAAAAGGGCAATAATGATGATTTGTTACGAACCGCTTTGGCGGACGATGCGCAGCCGTAAAGTGACGACTTATACGCTGCGGGCAAAGCATAAAATCAGCCATGCCACTGTACAGCGCTTGCAGGCGAATTTACCGGTATCGACCTATACGCTCGACCGCCTGTGCAGGATTTTAGACTGCCCGCTGGAGGATGTAGCGATGTATGCTCCGGACGAGCAGTGGAAGCAGCAGGAGGTAAAAAAGTAGAATAAAACCGCATTGCCGGCATGGCGATGCGGTTTCTGGATTTGACAGGTCGTTTTTTAACAGCAAGGAATGATGTGAGTGGACAAAAAGGATCAAATGTATGCCCAGCTGCTTGTCGAGCGTATCCGCTTGCTGTGTCAGCGTCGAGGCTTGTCGATCAATAAGCTGGCTGAAATGAGCGATATCGGGCAGTCCACCATAGACAATTTGATGAATGGACATACCCTGAATCCGGGCGTTCGGACATTGCATAAAATTGCGCTGGCATTCAGCATGACGCTGGCAGAATTTCTTGATTTCAAGGAATTAAACGAATTTTCATTCGACGATGAAAAATAAAAGGCAGATACGGCATTGCTGTAACTGCCTTTTTTATTTCTCCTGCGGCGCATCCGCCAGAACGGGTTTACCGCTTCAATTTGCGCATAACCGCCTGCATTTCCTCGCGGCCCTCGCCGGATACGACAATGCAGACCGCATAGACGATGACGCCCGCGACTACCGCCAGCGCGAGCCGCAGAATATTTCCCACGGGCAGCAGGGTACAGCCGTAGGCCGCCGCGCCGCACAGCAGCGCGGAAACCACAATGCGCGCCACGCACGCCGGCGCAACGCGAAACAGGAAGCGGCGGCGCACCCGTACACAGGTGATGATAAAGTAGGAGGCAAACGCGACGACCGAGCCGAGCGCGCCGCCCGTAAAGCCGAGCACCTGCAGCAGCACGACGCTGGAGATCACCTTGATGACCGCCGCGATAGCGCTGTTCTGGAGCACCTGCCCAGTGGACTGTTCCAGCTCGTACGCCTTGTTGGCGTATTCGGTCAGACCCATGAACAGCATGGCGAGCGCGGTGTAGGCGATGACCGGCGCGCCCGCGTCATATCCTTCCGCGAACAGGAAGCGCGACAGCGGCAGGGATACCGCGGTCAATCCCGCGACCGCGGGCGCTGCGATCAGCAGATACAGCCGCACGCCCTGATCGAGCAGCGGCTTGGCGGCGGCCTGTCCGCCCTCGCGCCAGCCGCGCAGCACGGCCGGATATACGCCGCGCATGATGCCGACCGAGATCATCGTGAACAGGCCGGAGGCGATCGAGTTGTTGCTGGAATACACGCCGTAGACATCCATGTCAAAAAAGCCGACGACAAGATATTTGTCGATCTGGTTGAGCAGCGTGACCGAGATGGACACGCCCATCAGCGGCAGACCGTACTTGAGGAACTTGCCGAATAGCTCGCGCGAGAAGAAACGCAGCCGCACGATCGTGGGCAGGCCGAGCGCCGCGACCGCGCCGATGCCCGCGATGCCGTCCGCCACCGTGTTGGCGGCGATGGCAGGGAGCGGCGAGGACGGATTATTCATGCCGAATACCAGCGCGTAAGCCACCGCGAGTTTGAGCACGGCGGACAACAGGCTGAGCGTGATCGAGGCCTTCATCCGCCCGAGCTGGATGAGCGCGGAGTTCAGGATCTGGAAGATCGTATAGCTGAAGAACATGGCCATAAAGCCCAGATAGAGCGGGTCATGCGTGACAACGGCGGCGATGCAGCTGAATCCCGCAACGGCCGCGCAGATCAGCAGATAGACGGTCGCAACGGTGGAAAACAGGCCGCGGCCCTTGTCTTTGTGGTATTCTTCGCCAACGTAGCGGGTGGCGGAGTTCGCCATCCAGCCCGCAAGGATGAGGTAGGCGATTTGCACGTTGAAGTTGATGAAGTTGAACGTGCCGACCGTCGATTGATAGAACAGGTGCGTATACAGGGACGAGCAGGCGATGACCAGCAGGCCTTCGATGATCTTTGCAGGCAGGAAGAGCATCGCGTCGCGCGTCATGGTGTTTTTACCGGACAAATGAGGGAACCTCTCTTTCGGTCAGATAAAAATAGTATAGCATGTTTCAGCGGAAAAACAAATAGCGGTTTTTGAGCAGATGGGCGGCCGATGTATTTATTTGCGTTTGCGCCATTGGCGTGTTATACTGTCTGTGTATGTCAAAATATCCCCTTTGGAGGAATCTGTTTTGCGAGTAATGCACGTGATGGGCGGCGGCGACGTGGGCGGCGCCAAGACCCATATTATGAATATGGTGACAGGCCTTGCCGCGCGCAACGAGGTCATGCTGCTGTCCTTCCGCGCCGGCCCGTTTGCGGACGAGGCGCGCGAGCGCGGCATCGATGTGCGCGTGATCGAGCGGCACAATCCGTTCCGCGCGGCTCGTGCGATGCGCGATCTGGTGGACGAGTTCCGGCCGGATATCATCCACTGCCACGGCGGCCGCGCCAACCTGATGGGCGCGATGGTGCGCCGCAGCCGCAGGGTGCCGATCGTGACGACCGTACACTCGGACTATCGGCTCGACTACCTCGGCAACCCGTTCAAGCAGCATACGTTCGGCGCGGCAAACGCGGTCGCGCTGCGCTTTCTGGATTTTTACCAGCCGGTCGCAGACCGCATGGCGCGCACGCTGATCGAGCGCGGGTTTGATCCCGAGCGCATCGTCAAGATCTACAACGGCATGGATTTTGTGCGCCCCACGGGCGATTTTGACCGCGCTTCCTACCTGCGCGATACCTTCGGCACGGAGATCGGGGAGGGGGACGTGCTTTGCGGCATTGCCGCGCGCCTGACCGCGGTCAAGGACATCGCCACGACCGTGCGCGCGTTTGCAGAGGCGCTGAAAGACGCGCCGCAGCTGCGCCTGTTTATCGCGGGCGAGGGCGAGGACGAGGAGATGCTCCGCAAGCTGTGCATCCAGCTCGGCGTGGCGGCGCGCGTGACGTTCTGCGGCTGGGTGTCGCCGGTCGAACCGTTTTTCCGCGCCATGGATATCAATCTGCTGTCCTCGGTTTCCGAAACCTTCCCGTACTCCATTCTGGAGGGCGTCTGCGCGGGCTGCGCGACCATCTGCTCGGATGTCGGCGGCATGCCCGAGCTGATCGACACGGGCGAAAACGGCTATATTTTCCCGATCGGGGATTACAGGCAGCTTGCGCGCTATATGGCGCGGCTGGCCAACGACGCCGAGCTGCGCCGCACCTTCGCGGAAGCGCTGTATGAAAAGGCCTCCCGTGATTTTTCCAGGGATAAGATGTGCGAGCGGCAGGAGGCAAACTACCGCCATCTGCTGGCGCGCTTCCACCGTCCGGCGGACGAGCGGGAGAGCATCGTCATCTGCGGCGCGTACGGCCGCGGCAACGCGGGCGACGACGCGATTCTGGAGGCGATCGTGCAGGAGATGCGCGCGCTCGACCCCAGACGTTCGATCTGGGTTATGTCGCGCCGCCCGAAGGAGACGCGGCTGGTCTACCGCACGAATGCAATTTATACCTTTAATATTTTCGCCGTGCTGCGGCGGTTCCGCAGGGCGGCGCTCTATATCAACGGCGGCGGCACGCTGATGCAGGACGTGACCTCGACCCGTTCGATCTGGTATTACTGCTATACGCTGCGCGCGGCGAAAAAACGCGGCTGCAAGGTGATGATGTACGGCTGCGGCATTGGTCCGATCAGCCGTGCGGGCAACCGGAAAATGGCGGCAAAGACGATCGATACCTCGGTCGATCGGATCACCCTGCGCGACGAGAACTCCAAGCAGGAGCTGGCGCGCATGGGCGTGACCCGTCCGGATATCCGTGTGTCCGCTGACCCGACCATCATCCTCGATCCCGCCCCGCGCGAGATCGTCAGCCTTGCGCTCGAGCAGAGCGGCATCGATCCGGAGGGGAACTACATCGGCTTCGGCCTGCGAAACTGGAAGGGGCTGGACGCTGCGCTGCCCGCCATCGCGGCGGCCGCGGACTACGCTTACGAGAAGTATGGCCTGACCCCTGTGTTCGTGCCCATCGAATTCCCGAGCGACCTGACGCCCGCCGAGCGCGTGGGCGCACTGCTGCACTGCCCGTGGCACGCGGTGCGCACCCGCCAGCCGATCGAGGTCACGATCGGTATCCTCGCGCGCATGAAAACCGTGGTGGGTATCCGCCTGCACTCGTTGATGTTTTCGGCGGGGCAGGGCGTGCCGGTCGTGGGCATGAGCTACGACATCAAGGTGGACAGCTTCCTCAAATATATCGGAAGCAGCACCTGCTTACAGCTGCGTTCGGCTACAACCGAAGACCTGTGCCGCATGATTGAAAAGTGCCAGTCCGGCGCGCTGGATGAAGAGGTGCGCCGCAATGCCAAGCTGCTGCGCGAGCGCGAGCACGAAAACGTGCGCGGCGCGGCTGCCCTGCTGGGGCTGAATTATGAGAAAAAGGACGAAGAGACCGCATGAAAAATCATATTGTCTGCCTTTCGACGACCAATTACCATCCGCTTCCCACCCGTAAGCAGAACGTGATGAGCCGCCTTAAAAACAGCGAGGTGCTGTATTTCGACCCGCCGGTGTCGGTCATCGCGCCGCTCAAGGATAAAAAGGCGTCCGCCTATATCAAAAAGTACAAGCAGCCGGGCGAAAAGGTGGAGGGGCATGAAAACATTACGGTATATGCCCTGCCGCCCGTGCTGCCCTTCTTCAATAAATACCGCTGGATCAACAAAATAAACCAGAAGCGGCAGGCCAGATTTGTCCGCAAAAAGATGCGTGAACACGGCTTTGCGGACGAGACTGTGCTGTGGTGCTATTCGCCGTCCTCGTGCGATATCGTGGAGCATGTCCCGCACAGGGCGCTGGTGTATGACTGCGTGGACCGCCACTCGGCCTATAAGGGCCACATCACCCCCGCGGTGGTCGATCAAATGGAGCGTGATCTGGCAACGCCCGCGGATCAGGTGTTCGCCACCGCGGTCGGTCTGGCGGAAACGCTGGAAAAGATCAATCCCACCACGAAGATGATCCCGAACGGCGCGGCGTATGAGATCTTCTCCCGCGTGCAGACCGAGAAGGATACCCTGCCCTGTCCGGAGGATATGAAGGGCTTAAAGCATCCGGTGTTCGGCTTTGTCGGCATGCTGCAGGAGTGCATCGACTATGCACTGATCGAAAAGCTGGCCAAGGAGCGGCCGGACGCGACCGTATTCCTGATCGGCCGCACCCTGCCGGGCGTCGATCTGACGCATTTGCAGCAGTATCCCAATATCGTGTTCCACGGCCTTGTGCCGCAGCCCGAGCTGCCCGCGTATCTCGCGCAGATGGACGTGTGCCTGAACGTATTCCGCGCGGGCGCGCTGAGCAAGGATGTGTCGCCGCTCAAATTCTACGAATACCTCGCCACCGGCAAGCCGGTCGTCTCGACGCGCGAGCCGCTGCAGGTGGAGGATTTTGCGGACGTGGTGTATATCGCGCACGACGAGGAGGAGTTTATCGCCCTGTGCGACAGGGCTGCGGCGGAAAACGATCCGGAAAAGGCGGCAAAACGCCTTGCCTACGGCGAGCAGTGCTCATGGACCGAGCGCGTGCGCCAGATCGAGCAGACACTGTATGCCAAGGGCGTTCTGCACGAAAGCTGACGCGCGCGGGCTGTATCTTTGGGCATTTGCACGAAACGAGAAAAAACCGTGTAAAATGCTTGCAATGGCAGGGCGCATTGGATAGAATAAAAGTGTATCTTCACCGAGAATACCAGAGAAAGAGGTGGGCGTATGACCGGCAGCGTTTTTTTGAAGCACGCGGCGCAGTCTATCTGCAAGCAGTTTTTCAAGCTCGGGCATTCGTGCATTTTCTCGGGCATCGGTGCAGCCAAATAGGACAAACAGGACACGGATATACCCGTGTCCTCATTTATTTTGAGGAGGCACGCAAATGAAAAAGGTATTGGTCATCATGGGTTCGGACAGCGACCTCAAGGTGATGGAAAAGTGCATCGACCGGCTGAAATCGTTTGACATCCCGACCGAAGTGCGCATCTGCTCGGCGCACCGCACCCCAGCGGTTGCGGAGCAGCTGGCGAAGAACGCGGCGGCGGAAGGCTTCGGCGTCATCATTGCGGCGGCGGGCAAGGCGGCGCATCTGGGCGGCGTGCTCGCGGCGCAGACCATCCTGCCGGTGATCGGCGTGCCGATGGGCACGAGCGTCATGGGCGGCATGGACAGCCTGCTCTCCATCGTGCAGATGCCCAAGGGCATTCCGGTGGCGACTGTGGCTATCGACGGCGCGGACAACGCGGCGATCCTCGCGGCGCAGATGCTCGCGCTGTCGGACGAGGGCCTTGCGGCAAAGCTCCAGCAGTTCAAGACCGACATGGCAAACGAGGTCATGGCGAAGGACGAGAAGATCCGTACGCAGTTCGCCTGACGGCTTCGCTTGAAAGCGAGCTTTCAAGCGAGTAGGACGTGCCGCGCACAGCGCGGACACGTCCCGGGCTTTGAAAAGTTCCGCGCGGCGAAACTTTTCTTCGCTCCTGTATAAAAACCCACGCGCCGGTCGCGGGTTTTTATGAACATTGCGGCGCGCCGCAATGTTCTGTTTCATACGCGCTTCGCGCGTTTTAAATCGGAAAGCGATTTTGTGTGCCGCGCAGCGGCGCGCAAATATCGCGTTTTGGCTTTGGCCGAACGATGTTCGGCAAAGCCGCCTCGTTTGAAACCGTGGTTTCAAACGAAATATGGTAAAGGCGCGGCCTGCGCCGCCATTGTGCGGGCCGGGTATAACCTTAAAACAACTTTGTTTTCAAATTATTACACATAAAAATGGAGGAAAATGGACATGGAAAAGAAAGAACAGCTTTACGAGGGCAAGGCCAAAAAGGTATTTGCGACCGACGATCCGAACCTCGTCATTGTTGACTATAAGGATGACGCGACCGCGTTCAACGGCGAGAAGAAGGGCACGATTGCGGGCAAGGGCGCGATCAACAACGTCATGAGCAACCACATGTTCCAGCTGCTGGAGCAGCAGGGCGTGCCGACCCATTTCGTCGAGCAGCTTTCCGACCGCGAGACCGTGGTCAAGAAGGTGTCCATCGTGCCGCTCGAGGTCATCATCCGCAACATCTCCGCGGGCTCCTTTGCCAAGCGCTACGGCGTGAAGGAGGGCATCGTATTCGGCGAGCCGACCTTCGAGCTGTCCTATAAAAATGACGATCTCGGCGACCCGCTGATGAACGATTATCATGCGATCGCGCTGGGCCTTGCCACCCGCGCGGAGATCGAGCAGATCAAGGGCATGGCGTTCAAGGTGAACGAGGTCATGAAGCAGTATTTTGATACGCTGAACGTCACCCTCGTCGATTTCAAGCTTGAGTTCGGCAAGACCGCGGACGGCACGATCGTACTTGCGGACGAGATCAGCCCGGATACCTGCCGCCTGTGGGACAAGACCACCGGCGAAAAGCTGGACAAGGACCGTTTCCGCCGCGACATGGGCGGCGTCGAAGAGGCGTATCAGGAGATTATGAAGCGCGTCATGGGAAAATGATCCGGCCGCGGAGACAAGTAAAAGCAAAGCATGAAATATCGTATTCTAAAGCATAGCAAAACCCCATTTGACAAGGTGCACGAGGAGTGCGGCGTGTTCGGTATCGCCGCACCGCCGGGAAAGCAGATCTCGGCCGCGCATGAGGCGTATGTCGCGCTGTTCGCGCTCCAGCACCGCGGACAGGAGGCGGCGGGCATCGCGGTCAACAACCGCGGTGTCATCCGCTGCCATAAGGACGTCGGTCTGGTCAGTCAGGTGTTCAACCAGGAGATTCTGGACGGTATGCCCGGCTCGATGGCCATCGGCCATGTCCGCTATTCGACCACCGGCAACCAGTCGCGCGAAAACGCGCAGCCGATCGCGATCACGCATGTCAAGGGCAACCTTGCCGTGGCGCACAACGGCAATCTGGTCAACGCCGGCGAGCTGCGCCGCAAGATCGAGCTCGGCGGCGGCATTTTCCGCTCGTCCAACGACACCGAGGTGCTGGTCTACACCATCGTCAACGAGCGCCTCAAGTGCGGCTCGATCGAGCAGGCGGTCGTGAATGCGATGGGCGTGATCGAGGGCGCGTATTCGCTCGTCGTCATGTCCCCGCGCAAGCTGATCGCCGCGCGCGACCCGCACGGCTTCCGCCCGCTCTGCATCGGCAGGCTGGACGACAGCTATGTGTTCGCCTCCGAGACCTGCGCGCTCGACGCGCTCGGCGCGGAATTTGTCCGCGACGTCGAGCCGGGCGAGGTCTGCGTGGTGGAAAACGGCGCGCTGCGCTCGCTGCACTGCGGCGTCCAGTGCAAGACCTCGGCCTGCGTATTTGAGTATATCTATTTCGCCCGTCCGGACTCGGTGATCGACGGCGCAAGCGTCGAGCTCGCCCGACAGGAGGCAGGCAAGTACCTGTCCATCGAGCACCCAGTGGGCGCGGACGTGGTCATCGGCGTGCCGGACTCCGGCATCCCCGCCGCGATCGGCTACGCCAAGTTCTCCGGCATCCCCTACGGCGTGGGCCTGATCAAAAACCGCTATATCGCCCGCACCTTCATCCAGCCCGGGCAGGACAAACGCGAGCGCTCGGTGCGCCTCAAGCTCAACGCCCTGCGCACTGCGGTCGAGGGCAAGCGTGTGATCATGGTGGACGACTCGATCGTCCGCGGCACGACCTGCGCGCGGCTGGTAAAGCTGCTGCGCGACGCGGGCGCGGCCGAGGTGCACATGCGCATCTCCGCGCCGCCCTTCCGCCATCCCTGCTTTTTCGGCACGGACATCCCCGAACGCAGCCAGCTGCTTGCGCACGGCCGCACGGTCGAGGAGATGCGCGAGATCATCGGCGTGGACAGCCTCGGCTTCCTGTCGCTCGAGGCCGCGCGCAAGATCGCCGTGGGCTGCAAGCTGGGCTTCTGCGACGCGTGCTTCTCGGGCGAATATCCGATCCCGGTGCCCGAGCAGGCGGAAAAGAATATGTTTGAAAACGAGATCCCGCTCCCCTCGGATCAGGGCTGACGGGCACAGATAAGGAGTATCTATGGGAGGATTTTTCGGCGCAGTATCCAAGCAGGACTGCGTGCTGGACATTTTCTTCGGTGTGGACTACCATTCTCATCTGGGTACACGCCGCGGTGGTATGATTCTGTACGATCAGGAGCGCGGCTTCCAGCGTCAGATCCACAATATTGAAAACACCCCGTTCCGCACCAAGTTTGAAAAAGACCTGGCGGATTTCTCGGGCTGCAGCGGCATCGGCTGTATCAGCGATACCGACCCGCAGCCGCTGCTCGTGCGCTCGCACCTCGGCCTGTATGCGCTGACCACGGTCGGCATCATCAACAACGCCGAGGAGCTGGTATCCCGCTATTTTTCCGACCACGGCCATCAGTTCATGGCCATGAGCTCGGGCAAGGTCAACTCGACCGAGCTAGTTGCGGCGCTCATCAATCAGGAGGACGACATCGTCTCCGGCATCCTGCACGCGCAGGAGCTGATCGACGGCTCGCTGACCGTGCTGGTGCTGACAAGGGACGGCATTATCGCCGCGCGCGACCGGCTGGGCCGCCTGCCGGTGCTGATCGGCAAGAGCGAGGACGGCTGCTGCGTTTCGTTCGAATCGTTTGCCTACCACAAGCTGGGCTATGAGGACGCCTATGAGCTGGGCCCGCGCGAGATCGTCAAAGTGACGGCGGACGGGTTCGAGACCCTGTCTCCGGCGGGCAAGGATATGCGCATCTGCGCCTTCCTCTGGACGTATTATGGCTACCCGAACTCGAATTACGAGGGCGTGAACGTCGAGGTCATGCGCTACCGCAACGGCGAGATCATGGCGCGCGACGACAAAAAGCGCGGCCTCGCGGCGGATGTGGATTATATCGCGGGCGTGCCGGACTCCGGCGTGCCGCACGCGATCGGCTACGCCAACGAATGCGGCAAGCCGTTTGCGCGTCCGTTCGTCAAGTATACGCCCACCTGGCCGCGCTCGTTTATGCCCGCGAACCAGAAGATCCGCAATCAGGTCGCCAAGATGAAGCAGATTCCGGTGCCTGAGCTGATCGAGGGCAAAAAGCCGCTGTTTGTGGACGATTCGATCGTACGCGGCACGCAACTTCGTGAAACCGTCGAGTTTTTGTATGAATCCGGCGCGGAGGAAGTGCATATGCGCTCGGCCTGCCCGCCCATCATGTATGGATGCAAGTATCTGAACTTCTCCTCCTCGAATTCCGAGATGGAGCTGCTCGCCCGCCGCACCGTGCAGGAGCTGGAAGGCGACGAGGGACAGAAGCATCTCGAAGAAAACGCGGATGCCAACACCGAACGCGGCCAGTGCATGCTGAAGTCCATCTGCGAAAAGTTCGGCTTCAGTTCGCTGGGCTATCAGTCGCTTGACGGCCTGCTGGAGGCCATCGGGCTGGACCGCGACAAGGTCTGCACCTACTGCTGGAA
>DXDO01000113.1 GCA_019115425.1 Candidatus Agathobaculum merdigallinarum
AATAGGCGCGGTACAATGCTTCGTAATCCAACTCCTCCAACACCGCGCTTACCAGCCGGACAGGTGCGTCCTCCGGTATCATTTTTTCGCAATTCAGCGCAAGTACCAGTTGACCTCGCCGCTCATATACGCTACACTGGTCTTGCTTTGGTTTCTCATTCACAAACTAAGCCTAAAGCAAAAAGAACGGCAGGGCAACCCTTTTCTGGGGCGTCCTGCCGTTCTTTTTTCTTAGACCTATTTTGCAACAGGCCCTTCTTTTTTGCAATAACCAAAACGCAAAGCGGACGGCCGGAGGTACGAGCCGCTGCGAACAGGCATAAATAGGAATTTGGGTGAGAAATCAGGGTGTTAAATTATGTAAGATTTTTGCACTCTGAGACGAAATAGATAATTTTCCAAGCAAAAATTATGTAATTTGTAGTAATAACCCATAGAAGATGAAAAATATTTCAGAAATAGATCATAAAAGTGTTTCACTTTTTGGTTGATTTAGGTATAATAAAAGAGATATGTGTGATAGGAGATAGGCTGGCCGCATAGGCATGGCTGTACTCAACTTGATGAGATTGGGGGAATGCCGTTGCACAATGGGAACAACAGCTGGAGTGTGCTGCGCTATCTGATCTACTTTAGTCAGGTAGGCTTTACCGTGGTCACGCCGCCGGTACTCTGCTGCTTTGGAGCGATTTGGCTTCGCGACAAATTCAACTGGGGCAACGGCGTGGTGATTGTTGGTATTTTGCTCGGCATTGCAGTCGCAGCCTGCGGCCTGCGGGATTTCCTGCGGTTTACCGAGCGCAAGGCCAGAGAAAGTGAACGGAAAGGGGAAAAGCAGTGACGGGAATGCAAATTGTGCGCGAAGAAACCAGGCGCATGCTGCGCGGCATGGTGCCGCTGACGCTGATTGCGTTCGGGGCATTCGTTCTGGCCGGCTGTGAGCCGGTGCGGGCAGGCGTCAGCCTGCTGCTGGGCGCGTGCTATTCGCTTCTCCTGTTCCGGATGATCGGGAAAAGCGCGGCAAAGGCTGCATTGTTTCCACCTGCACAAGGGACACGCATTGTCCGGCGCGGCTACTTTTTCCGGTATGTACTGACTGGTGTGATGGTGTTTGCGGCGATCAAGACGCCGTTTCTCCAGCCGCTGGCCGCTGTTCTGCCGCTTTTCTTTCCCAAGGTGATTCTGCTCTGGTCTACCGTAGTCCGAAGGAAAGGAGGTTAGACGGTGAATGTTGAAATAAACGGCCCTAAGGTATTAAGCTATCTGTTCGGCAATCCCAATCTGCCGATTACAGAAACCATGCGCAATGCGTGGATCGTGATGGCATTTATCCTGTTTTTATGTATTTTTCTGACACATCGCATGCAGAAAATCCCGAAAGGGAAGCAGGCGCTGGCGGAAAAGGCGGTCATCATGATCGAGAATCTGGTCGATAACACCATGGGCAGCGGATGTCGTGCGTTTGCGCCGTATATCGCAACGCTTTTGATGAGCTCGCTCTTCGGTTCGCTGGCGACGCTGTTTTGTATGCGTCCGGTGACGGCCGACCTGAACACCACGCTTGGCTGGGCACTGATCACCTTTGTGCTGATCACCTACAACAAGATCAAGTACGGCGGCTTCAAGGGATATTTGAAGAGCTTTTTGGAGCCCGTGTTTGTGATGGCGCCGCTCAACGTGCTCAGCGAGATTGCAACGCCGGTTTCCATGTCGTTCCGTCATTTCGGCAATATGGCGGGTGGCCTGGTCATCTCGACGCTCATCATGGGTGCGCTGGAGGTGCTGTCGAATGCTGTGCTGGGCTTTTTGCCGGTGCCGCTGTTGCAGATTGGTCTGCCTGGTATTCTGTCGCTGTATTTTGACTGCTTCACCGCCTGTATGCAGGCATTCATCTTCAGTATGCTGACCATGGCTTATGTGGGTGATGCGCGAGGCAGCAGTTAAGGCGGGCAGAAGAAAGCAGAAAACAAAACCGTAATCCAAATTTCATTTTGACCAATAATATTTTCAGGAGGAAAAAAGTATGGATCCCAAAGCATTTGTAGCAGGCATGTCCGCACTGGGTGCAGGTATGGCAATGATCGCGGGCCTTGGCCCTGGTATTGGCGAGGGTTACACCGCCGGTCAGGCGTGTGCGGCGATCGGCCGTCAGCCCGAAGCACAGGGTGATATCACCCGTACCATGATCCTCGGTATCGCAATGGCCGAGTCCACCGGTATTTACGCGCTGGTTATCGCGCTGATCCTGCTGTTTGCCAATCCGTTTGTCGGCCAGTTCTAACGCGTTCTGGTTCTGCTGCATAAACGGAGGAAACTTCCGTTTGGGAAGGAGGTAAAACAGTGCCGGAAGCGATATATCAGTCCTTTGTTTATATCAACTGGTGGAATATTGTCGTTACGATCTGCAATACGCTGATCACCTTTTTGATCATCAAAAAGTTTCTGTTTAAACCGGTGAAGAAAATGCTCGCCGCGCGTGAGGAAGAGGTTCAGGGCATGTACGGGGCTGCGGAAAAGACGCAGGCCGAAGCCGAGCAGATGCGCCGCGAATATACCGAGCGTCTGGCTAAGGCCAAGGAGGAAGCCGCAGAGATCGTTGGTTCCGCCACCCGCCGCGCGACGGTGCGCAGCGAGGAGATCCTCAAGGAATCCTCGCAGCAGGCTGCCGCAATGATGAAGAAGGCCGAAAACACCATCGAGCAGGAGCGCAAGAAGGCGATGAACGAACTCAAGGACGAGGTCGCCAGCCTGTCGGTCATGATCGCCTCCAAGGTCGTCGAGCGCGACGTCAAGGAGGCCGACCACGAGCGCTTCATCGAAGAGTTCATCGACAAGGTGGGGTGAGCGTAAGTGGCGGATATTGTAAGCGAACGCTACGCCTTGTCGCTGTATGAGGTCGCCTCGGACGGGAAAAAGGAAAAAGCCTATCTCGACGAGCTGACCGCAGTCTGTCAGGCGTTTAAGCGCGAGCCCGATTTTCTCAAAATGCTCACAACGCCTTCGATTGCGCTGGAGGACAAGCAAAGCGTTCTGCGCAAGGTGTTTGAGGGCCGGATCGAAACTTTCCTGCTCAATTTCCTGATGCTTATTACGGAAAAGGGGCGCGTGGGGCTGATCCATGATATGCGGGAAGCATATAAAGAGCATTACTATTTCGAAAACGGCATCGTGGAGGTGCGCGCGATCACGGCAAAGCCGATGAGCGCGGCACTGACCGAAAAGCTGAAAGCCAAAATGAGCGCTGTGACCGGCAAGCAGGTGGTGCTCGAAACGTCGGTTGATGAGAGCATCCTCGGCGGTATCGTTGTCAAGCTGGGCAACGAACAGTTCGACACCAGCCTGCGCACTCGCCTCAGCGAGATTGCCGCACAGCTGACGAATACCATTGCATAATTATCGCGTAAGGAAGTAGGTGACTTTATGGAATTACGCCCCGAAGAGATAAGCAACATTATCAAAGAGCAGATCACGCACTACCAGAGCCAGATCAGGCTGACCGACGTCGGCACGGTCGTGACGGTCGGTGACGGCATCGCGCATGTCCACGGTCTGGAAAACTGTATGTCCGGCGAGCTGCTCGAGTTTCCGGGCGGCGTATACGGCATGGCGCAGAACCTCGAGGAGGATCTGGTCGGCGCTGTTATCCTGGGTTCGGATCAGGATATCCGTGAGGGCGACACGGTAAAACGCACAAAACGCATCGTCGAGGTGCCGGTGGGCGAGGCCATGCTCGGCCGCGTCGTGGACGCGCTGGGCAAGCCGATTGACGGCAAGGGCCCGATCAATACCAGCGAGGCGCGTCCGATCGAAAGCCCCGCGCCGGGCATTATTGAGCGCGCACCGGTCAACGTGCCGCTGCAGACCGGTATCAAGGCGATCGACTCTATGATCCCGATCGGCCGCGGCCAGCGCGAGCTGATCATCGGCGACCGTCAGACCGGCAAGACCGCGATCTGTCTGGACACTATTATCAACCAGAAGGGCACGGGCGTGATCTGTATCTATGTGGCCATCGGCCAGAAGCGCTCGACGGTTGCACAGGTGGCGGAAACGCTCCAGCAGAACGGCGCAATGGATTATACCTGCATTGTGGCGGCGACCGCATCCGAGTCCGCGCCGCTGCAGTATATCGCGCCGTATGCGGGATGCTCGATCGGCGAATATTTCATGCACAAGGGTAAGGACGTGCTCGTCATTTACGACGACCTGTCCAAGCACGCGGTGGCATACCGCGCACTCTCGCTGCTGCTGCACCGTCCGCCAGGACGTGAGGCATACCCGGGCGATGTATTCTATCTGCATTCCCGTCTGCTCGAGCGTGCGGCGAACATTCAGGACGGCGGCTCGCTGACCGCGCTGCCGATCATCGAGACGCAGGCGGGCGACGTTTCGGCCTATATCCCGACCAACGTCATTTCGATCACGGACGGCCAGATCTTCCTCGAGACCGAGCTGTTCAACTCGGGCATTCGGCCGGCGGTCAACCCGGGTATTTCGGTATCCCGTGTCGGCGGCAACGCGCAGATCAAGGCGATGAAAAAGGTCGCGGGCACGCTTAAGCTGGCGTACTCGCAGTACCGCGAGCTGCAGGCGTTCTCGCAGTTCGGCTCGGACCTCGACGCAGACACCAAAAAGCGTCTTGCGCAGGGCGAGCGCATCGTGGAAGTGCTCAAGCAGCCGCAGAACAGCCCGATCCCGGTCGAAAAGCAGGTCATCATCATCTACGCCGTCATCTCGGGCGCGCTGCTCGATATCCCAGCGGATAAGATCGGCGAGTTTGAGAAAGAGCTGTTCGAGTTTATGGACGGCGTATACGGCGACGTGCCGGAGACCATCCGCGCGACCCGTCAGATGGACGACGACATCAAGGAGAAACTGACAAAGGCCATTGAGGAATTCAAAGTCAAGTTCCTTTCCGAGCACTAAAGCGGAAAGGAGGAGTAAACAATGGCTTCCGGAAACATGAAGGACATTAAGCGCCGCATCAAATCGGTGCAGTCCACCATGCAGATCACCAAGGCGATGGAGCTGGTGGCGTCATCCAAAATGCGCCGCGCCAAGGAGCGCGCGCTGGCGGCGCGTCCTTACTTCAATACGATGTATGAGACCATCACGCGGCTGGCCGGCGCTACACGCGACAACGACTCGATCTATACCCGCCGCCGCGAGGTGAAGAACAGCCTGTATATTGTCATCGCGGGCGACCGCGGCTTGGCGGGCGGCTACAATGCCAACCTGTTCAAGCTCGCCGCTGCGGAGATGGAGGGCAAAAACGCGCAGGTGGTCACCATCGGCAAAAAGGCGCAGGAGCACTACGCCAAGCGCGCGTGGCCGGTAGACGCTGACTATCCGGGCATCGCTGAGACCATGAAGATCAGCGACACGCATCCCATCGTCGCGCAGATGCTTGACCTGTTTCGCAGCGGCAAGGTGGACGAGGTGTTCCTGTGCTACACCGAGTTTGTCTCGCCCTTGCAGCAGGAGCCGAAGTGCATCCAGCTGCTGCCCGCGCGCTTTGCGCAGGCGGAGCAGGAGAAGCCTTCCGGCGCTCGCGTGCTGACCGAATACGACCCCTCGCCCGAGGCGGTGTTTGACGCGATTATCCCGGAATACCTGTACGGCGTGCTGTACGGCGCGGTGGTCGAGAGCTACTGCTCCGAGCAGTCCGCGCGCCGCATGGCGATGGAGGCTGCGTCCGACAACGCCAGCGAGATGATCGAAAATCTCAACCTGTCCTACAACCGTGCCCGTCAGGCGGCCATTACGCAGGAGATCACCGAGATCGTTGCGGGCTCGGGCGAGGTCGGCGCATAGGACGAAAGATTAGGAGTTTTGCCAATGAGTGAGCAGAATATGGGCACCGTCGTCCAGATTATCGGACCGGTGCTGGACATTAAATTTGCTGCCGACGCACTGCCGAAGCTGCTGAACGCCATCACGATCGACAACCACGGCCAAACGGTCACGGTCGAGGTAGCGCAGCACATCGGCCAGGACACTGTGCGCTGCATTGCGATGGAGTCCACAGACGGGCTGGTGCGCGGCATGAAAGCGGTCGATACCGGCGGCCCGATCACGGTGCCGGTCGGCGATAAGAACCTCGGCCGCATCTTCAACCTGCTCGGACAGCCGGTGGACAACAAGCCGCCGGTCGAGGGTGAGGAACGCTGGCCGATCCACCGTCCCGCCCCCTCCTATGAGGAGCAGGAGTCCACGACAGAGATCCTCGAAACCGGCATCAAGGTCATCGACCTGATCGCGCCGTATGCCAAGGGCGGCAAGATCGGTCTGTTCGGCGGCGCGGGCGTCGGCAAGACGGTTATCATCATGGAGCTGATCAACAACATCGCCAAGCAGCACGGCGGTATTTCGGTTTTCACCGGCGTCGGCGAGCGTACCCGTGAGGGCAATGACCTGTACAACGAAATGCAGGAGTCCGGCGTTATCAACAAGACCGCGCTGGTTTACGGCCAGATGAACGAGCCGCCCGGCGCGCGTATGCGCGTGGCGCTTTCCGGTCTGACCATGGCGGAATACTTCCGCGACGTGGAAGGGCAGGACGTGTTGCTGTTTATCGACAACATCTTCCGCTTTACGCAGGCCGGCTCGGAGGTTTCCGCGCTGCTCGGACGTATGCCGTCGGCGGTAGGCTACCAGCCGACGCTCGCGACCGAGATGGGCGCCCTGCAGGAGCGCATCACCTCGACCAAGAAGGGGTCGATCACCTCCGTGCAGGCGGTCTACGTGCCGGCGGATGACCTGACCGACCCTGCGCCGGCGACCACGTTCTCGCATCTGGATGCGAAGGTCGTTTTGTCGCGTGATATCGCGTCCATGGGCATCTATCCGGCGGTCGATCCGTTGGATTCCTCCTCGCGCATCCTGTCGCCGGAGGTTGTGGGCATCGAGCATTACGAGGTTGCGCGCGCGGTGCAGTCTATTTTGCAGAAGTATAAGGATTTGCAGGACATTATCGCCATCCTCGGTATGGATGAGCTGTCCGACGAGGATAAGCTGACCGTTGCCCGCGCCCGTAAGATCCAGAACTATCTCTCGCAGCCGTTCCACGTTGCGGAGCAGTTCACGGGCTTTGAGGGCAAGTATGTGCCGGTGTCGGAGACCATCCGCGGCTTCCGCGAGATCCTTGACGGCAAGCACGACGATCTGCCCGAGTCGGCGTTCCTGTTTGCCGGCACCATCGACGAGGTCGTGGAGAAGGCGAAGAAGGGGGCATAATATGGCTACCTTTCATCTCAAGGTGATGACGGTGGACCGCTGCTTTTATGACGATGAGGTGGACCGGATCGTCATTCGCACCACGCAGGGCGACGTCGGCATCCTGCCGAACCACGTTCCGTATATTGCGGCGATCGGCATCGGCGGGCTGACCATCTACAAGGATGGGGAAAAGCGCATGGCGGCGGTCGCTGGCGGGTTTGTGGACGTGTCCAGAGAGCAGACCGTGGTTCTCGCGCGTACTTGCGAATGGGCAGACGAGATCGACGTGCATCGTGCCGAGGAGGCCGCCGAGCGTGCGCGTGCTGCCCTTCAACAGAAGGAGAGCGCCCGCGAGTATGATCTGGCACAGGCCAGGCTGAAAAAGGCGGTCAACCGCATCCGCATTGCGGAGAACAAATAGGCAAAAAGCCGTCCGTTGCCTAAACGGGCGGCTTTTTTCTG
This sequence comes from Candidatus Agathobaculum merdigallinarum, assembly GCA_019115425.1. Lineage (GTDB taxonomy): Bacteria > Bacillota > Clostridia > Oscillospirales > Butyricicoccaceae > Agathobaculum > Agathobaculum merdigallinarum. The sequence continues at coordinate 7,681 of DXDO01000113.1, forward strand.
TATCGGGGAAACGGAAAGACAGAAAAGGGGAAATGGGAATGAGGCAGACACGCGGGCAGATGTCCGAGTCCCTGCTGCTGGGCGCATTGCTCGCGGTGGCGGGCGGCTTTTTTGACGCATATACTTATATCTGCCGCGGCGGAGTATTCGCCAATGCGCAGACGGGTAATATCGTGCTGCTGGGTTTGAAACTGGCCGAGCGGGAGTGGCTGCGGGCGCTGACCTATCTGCTGCCGATTCTGGCGTTTGCGCTGGGCGTGGTTCTGGCCGAGGTGATAAAACAGTATGGAAAGGCGCGGCAGGCAGACGGCAAGGGGATGCACTGGCGGCAGTTCATCGTGCTGGCGGAGGTGATCCTGCTTGCGGGCGCATCATTCGCGCCGCAAACATATAATACAGCGGTCAATATCCTGATCTCCTTTGTGTGCGCCATGCAGGTGGAAGCCTTCCGCAAGGTGCGGGGCAGCGCGTTTGCAACCACCATGTGTACCGGCAACCTGCGCTCCGGCACCGAGCAGCTGGTGATTTGGCGACGCACGCGGGACGCAGGTGCTGCGCGCAAGTCATGGCAGTATTACAGCATCATCCTGTTTTTCATCCTCGGCGCGGCGCTGGGCGCGGTGTGTACGGATGCACTGGGTGAGCGCGCGCTGCTTATTGCGTGCGCGCCGCTGCTGGCGGTATTCGGGATCATGTTCATCCGGGAAGAGGAGTAAGCGGGAGGATAGCTGCTTCGGGAAAGGATGTGTGATGCAACGACCTTGGCGCGCGGAGCATAACCGTAGGGGCGCGCAGTGCGCGCCCGCCCTCTGGTGCGGCACCCGTTCCGCTTACCCTGTTCAAGCAGCCGGGCGGCAGAGACAAAGCGAGACTTCCTTCTGCGCGCGCAGCGCGCCCTGAAGGAAGGGGTGGTGATTCACAAGAGGAGGGGTCCGTTGCAAAATAGGCCAAAGAAAAAAAAGACAGGCAGGGCAGCCCGAAAAGGGTTGCCCTGCCGCTCTTTTGCTTTAGGCTTAGTTTGTGAATCAGAAACCAAAGCAAGACCAGTGTAACGTATATGAGCACAGAGGTCAACTAGTACTTGCGCTGAACTACGAAAAAATGATACCGGAGAACGCACCTGTCCGGCTGGTAAGCGCGGTGTTGGAGGAGTT
>DXDO01000114.1 GCA_019115425.1 Candidatus Agathobaculum merdigallinarum
ACCGCACTGCCTACAGCATGCTTGGCCGTGAAATCCGTTCTCTTGGAAATTTCGTTGGAATTTTTGCAGCAGAAGCAGATCACCGCGCTGATCAGCATAATCAGCACCACATACCGGTTTGCCGCAATAAAGGCGAACAGCTCCGCTGCAAACTGCTGCAGCGGTATAAGGTCGAACATATTCCGGTAAATCTGCACAGCCTGCGTCATACCGGTGCAGTCAAACAGCACGCGGATCAGTACTGAGAAGAAAAATGTCAGCGCGACTGCCGGCGCCTTGGGCAGCGATTTCCGGTAAAGCGTCATGATATTCGCTATGCAGACCAAAATACCGTTTGCCAAGCCCCAGACCAGATAGTGCCAGTCTGCGCCGTGCCACAGACCGGAAACCAGGAAGGTCGCCAACGTGGCAAAAATCAGCCGGATGAGACCGTCACCGAAATGGAACAGGTTGTTGAAGATAGACTCGCTGAAAAAGCGCGAAATCGTAATATTCCATGCACGCCAGAAATCTGCAAAATTGCGGGTGCGGTATGGCGAATCAAAGTTGATCGGCAGCGTAATGCCGAACAAATGCCCGATGCCGCGCGCCATATCGATGTAGCCCGAAAAATCGTAGTAATAGGCAAAGGTATAGGCCAGCACGCCGAACCATGTTTCAGCCATCGTGGCCAGCGCCACATCGCCGCCGTAAAAGCCGGTGGCGAAATCGATCAGAGGGTTTGCCAGCAGCACTTTTTTGGCACAGCCGACAGAAAACAGCATTACCCCCCGGTAAACATTGATAGAATCAAAGTTGCACAGCCGCTCTGCTGTCAGCTGCGGCAACATTTCTTCCTGCTTGACGACCGGACCGACGATAAGCTGCGGAAAAAAGGTAATGAAAACGCTGTAATCCAGCAGCGTGGCCAGCGGCGCAGTGCCGCGGTAGACGCTGACAACATATGCGAGCATCTGGAAGGTAAAAAACGAAATACCCAGCGGAAGGATGATGCTGCGCATGGAAAAACTGTTGCCTGTGAACAGATTCAGTCCTTCCAGGAAAAAGTTAAAATACTTAAAATAGAACAGCGATCCCAGATTCCACAGGATCACCAGCAGCAGCCATACTATACGCAGCGGCTGGCTGCTCGTACGGTGGATGCAGGCTGCAAGGACATAGTTGCCCAATCCGAGCACAATAAAGCCCAGGATAAAATCCGGCTGACCCAAGCCGTAGAATACCAGAGACGCAGCCACGAGCCACAGCTTCATCGGCACAATGCGTCCCCACATCCGGAGCAAATGATACCCACCCAGCACAATCGGCAGGAAAACAAATATAAAACGATACGAGGAAAAAATCACGGCTTGTCCTCCTGAGGATCCGCAAATATCCAGCGTTTCTGCACCTGATAATTCACAAAAAACAGCACGGTGTCCACAACCGCTTTGGTCAGCGTCAGCGGACACGGCAGCACGCGCAGCAAACTGACCGCCGCGCTGCTGACCAGCATGACGCAGACAAACAGCACCACATATTTGACAAACTGCATCATGGTTCGCCGCTTGGCTTGGAAGCACCAGGTTTGATTCATGCGGAAATTATAAAGGCCGGATACACAGCGCGCGGCAATGTTGGAGAACCAGATGCCCGCCGCTGAGCCGACGAAAACCTTGCCGGACAGCACAGCGAATAGCCCCAGATCAATGACGAAGCTGCTCAATGCTACGGCAAGGTATTTCAAGGGCTGCTGATAGATCAGCACGCTGTCTCTGACCACGCGAAAGTGTGAAGAGACATTGCCGTCCAGATAAATGGTCTGAATCGGGACGCTCACAATGGCATGGCGGCTGCGCGCAACATCGATCAACATGTTCATCTCAAAATCATAGCGCTCACCATTTGTATGGAGCGCAGCGTCAAACATCGCTCGCGGAATGCCGCGCAAGCCGGTTTGCGTATCGCTGCATGCGGTACCGGTCAGCAGGAAAAAAATCCCCGCTGTCAGTCGGTTTCCGAAACGGGATCGCGCCGGCACAGCATCGCCCGAGAAATCCCGCACGCCGAGCACAAGAGAATCCGGATGGTCAACCAGCGCCTGCGCAACCGCAAGAATGTCCGACGGACTGTGCTGTCCATCGGCATCCGCCGTCACAACCCCTTCCGCCTCCGGAGCGTTTTGAGCAACCTCCTGTATGCCGGTTTTCAGCGCAGCGCCCTTGCCTTTGTTTTGCGCGTGGCGCAAAACCTTTGCCCCCAGCTCCAGCACCTTATCAAAAACAAATTGATATTCAGGCGCGCTCCCGTCATCTACAACAATAACATGGCGCAATCCCAAAGAAATACATTCCCGCACCGTTTTGCATAGTGAATCATCCGGATTCAGTGCCGGAATCAGAACGACAACCTCCATGGTATCCCCCTTGCAGCAGGCGGACGCTGCATATGAGGCCCGCGTTGCTGCCGATCTTATCTGTAACAAATAGCATTTTTATCTATTATAACACTATTTAACGATGCATATCAATAGCAATGTTCCATAAACCGGATGGACGGACCCGCTATCACAAATGAAATGCACAGGCGCTTTACCGAGTCGCCTGTGCATTTTACTTTTAAATCGCCCCATACAGGGATGTGAATGATAGGAACAAGATTACGGCATGGCATACCGGTGAAGGACTGTTGCAATCATGATCACGAGGCTGTTCAAATTTACGAAAAACCTCGGATCAAAAGATCCCTGATCGCATCAGGAATCTTTTTGCTTATCTTTTCCGTGCCGCAAAAATGCCCTTGCAGCACTGTATCAGCAGGGTCGGCAGGAATGCAAACAATGCCGCAAGTCCAAGCTGTGCACCGGTAAACGGCGCGATCTGGAACAGTCCGTTCAGACCCGGAATCAACAGCACTGCCGCGAGCAACGCCACGCCCGCTGCGAACGCAGCAAGGCTTGCCTTATTGGACATCAAGCCAAGGCGCCAAACCGGCTTTTCCCCACGGCAGTTAAAGCCGTGGAACAGACGCGAAAGCGTCAGCGTGGCAAACGCAAGCGTCATTGCCAAACCGTCTCCGCCTGCGCGCAGGCCGACGAAGTACGCTGCCATGGTCGCACACGCAATCAACAGGCCGTAAACAAAAATGCGGCGCAGCAAAATCCCTGTCAGGATGGGCTCCTTCGGGTCGCGCGGTTTCTGCTCAAGCAGATCACCCGTCGCCGGCTCCACACCGATCGCGATCGCAGGAAGCGAATCCGTCAGAAGGTTGATAAACAGCAGATGCACCGGTGCAAACGGTACCGGCAGCGCCAAAACAGATGTGATCAATACACACAGAATGCCCGCCATATTGCCGGAAAGCAGGAAATTGATCGCATTTTTAATATTCGTGTATACACCGCGGCCATTGACGACTGCGCCCACAATAGTGGCAAAGTTATCATCCGTCAGGATCATGGATGCCGCATCCTTGGAGACCTCGGTTCCCGTGATGCCCATCGCGACGCCGATATCCGCCGCCTTGAGCGCCGGCGCATCATTAACACCGTCGCCAGTCATAGAAACAATTTTTCCCTTGCGCTGCCAAGCTTCCACAATACGGATCTTATGTTCAGGCGAAACGCGGGCGTAGACCGAAATGCGCTCGAGATGCGCGTCCAGTTCATCGTTTGTCATATCATCCAGCTCAACGCCCGAAAGCGCCTCGTCTCCGTCGCGGAAAATTCCGATCTGACGGGCAATCGCCGTCGCAGTCACCTTGTGGTCGCCTGTGATCATGATGGTTCGTATGCCGCCGCGCGACGCATCCGCAACCGCCTTAACCGCTTCCGGCCGCGGCGGATCAATCATGGAGACCAGACCGACAAAAGTAAATTCCTGCTCATCTGCAAGTGTCAGCGCACGCACCGTTTCAAACTCGCGCTGGGCAAAAGCAAGCACGCGCAGGCCCTCCTGAGAGAGCTGCATATTGACCTCTGCAATGCGGTTCTTCCACGCTTCGGTCATCGGTACGCGTCCCCCCGAAGTGAGAACATACTTCGACCGGTCGAGCAGCACATCGATCGCGCCCTTCGTATACATCGTCGGAACGCCCTCGATATCATGCAGCGTACTCATCAGCTTTCGATCCGAATCAAATGCCAGCTCGCCCAAACGCGGATGCTGATCACGGTAGGTGCTCTCCTCCACGCCCAAACGGTCGCCGATCATGACAAGCGCGACCTCAGTCGGGTCGCCGATGGCCTCACCGGTCTGCTCATCCGTTGTGGCGTCGCTGGCGAGCAGCGCGGCTTTGAGCAGCACTCGCTGCACATTATTTGCCAAATCGAGATGCTGCTCATCCAGCAGCATGCCGTCCGCATAAATCTTCTGCGGAGTCATTTTATTCTGGGTTAGTGTGCCGGTCTTATCCGAGCAGATGACCGACACCGCGCCCAATGTCTCGACCGCCTTGAGTTCCTTAATGATCGCGTTTTGACGCGCCATTTTCTTCGTGCCCATCGCCTGCACGATAGTAACGATCGAGCTGAGCGCTTCGGGAATCGCAGCGACTGCCAGCGCAACCGCAAACATCATGGAATCCAGAATTGCCTGAAAATCCGTACTGCCCGCATGATAAAGCGAAAGCGCGAACACGCCCACACAGATCACCAGAATGATGACCGCGAGGCGGCGGCTGAAATCGTCCAGACTTTTTTGAAGCGGAGTCTTTCGCTGCTTGGTCTGGTTCATCAGCGCGGCGATCTTACCGATCTCGGTCTGCATACCCGTTGCCGTGACGACCATGACCGCGCGGCCGTAAGTCACCAGCGATCCGGAAAAGACCATATTTTTCTGGTCGCCAAGCGCAACCTTGCCGCCCGCAAGCGCTTCAGTGGTCTTTTCCACGCCCTCGCTCTCGCCGGTCAACGAGCTCTCGTTGACCTTGAGCGAAAAATTCTCCAAAATGCGGCCGTCCGCAACGATCATGTCGCCTGCTTCCAGTTCTACGATATCGCCAGGCACGATCTCAGCCGAGGGGATGACCATGCGCGTTCCCCCGCGGATCACCTTTGCCGACGGCGATGACATCGCTTTCAAACTTTGCAGGGATTTTTCCGCTTTGCAGTGCTGCGCCGTACCAAGCACAGCGTTCAAAATCAGTACGGCAAAAATTACAATCGTGCTTTCCACATTGCCGGAAAGCATGGAGATCACCGCCGCTGCGAGCAGGATTACGACCAGAAGATCCTTAAATTGCGAGAAAAATACCTGGATAACAGATTTCTTGCTCTCCTCCGCGAGGGTGTTCCGCCCAAATTTTTGCAGGCGTGCGGACGCCTCTTCTCCGGACAGACCGCTGCGGGCGCTGTCCATATCGCCGAGCGCCTGCTCAGCCGTTAGGTTGTAGAAAATTTGCTCCATGTGGCCAAACTCCTTTTTGTCTGGGAATCATAGGATATGCAAAAGCGGCCGGAATATTTCGCCTGCATCCGGTTTTCCGGTTACAAAAGCAAAATATTCCAAGCAGAGACAAAAAAAGACCTTTGAGTAAGCGCTTTTTCGATAAAGCGCTTGCTCAAAAGTCTTGTGACCGGATCTGCCGGTGCCCGCTACCAGACCGGAAACAACCGGTCGGGATGTTGATAGCGGAGCTTATACTACTCCCTTTTGCACTTTGTAGAGTATAGCGGAAGATGCTGGATTTGTCAAGCGCATTTTGTCCCTGCGCTTGACGTTTCGCGCGGCAGCACAGCCGGTTTCCGGAAATAACAAGCTGCTGCAAAATCAGGTGTTTTGCGGCAGATATCTTCGTTTTTGGATAAATTTTTCGGACGGACCACAAAAAAGCACCTTTCACAGCGTCTTTTTCCTCGCTCAATTACCGGTATTCAGCCGGCTGACCAAAACAGGCTGTCCGTAAATATCATCCGGTGTCGTGAACTCGACGGTCAGCCCCTGCGTCATGATCCGGTTGTCCTCAACATTCTGTACCAATATGAGCGCATGGAACTCCGCGCCGTCCAAGCTGCCGACCGCACTCTCCACCGGCCACATCAGCTCGCTATACAGGGCGGGCAGGCTGTCAAAGGAGATCGTCCACCGGCTGTCATAAGGATAGTCGGCATGGTCACCCTTGTCAATGCTCTCGATATAGGCCAGCGGCACTGGGCCATAGGCCGCCATCAGGCGCGCCTGCTCGGCCGCAGTCACCGGCTGTTCTGCCCAGTCCCCGCCCAGACGGCGACGCATGACACCGTCCGCCATCTCGCTTTCTGCAATCATCGTCGTATCCTCTACGTCAGGCGCGGACAGGGTCAGCACGCGGTTTGCCTGCATCGTATCCGTCGTTCGGTCAAACGCCATGGTCTCCTGCGTCTGCATCGCCAGAACAGTCTCCCCGTCTGCACCGCCGCGCACGAAGCCTGCCCCGCCGAGATATTCGCTGCTGATGGAGAACACGGTCAACTCGTCCATGCCCGCGGTATCCTCGCGGTATTCCGCATATGTATTAAAAAGTTCCTGATAACGCGCCGCTGCTTCCGCATCCACTGCCCCGTCCGCAGCCAACCGGTCAAGCAGCGTGCCTTCCTCGCCCTTGGGCGTGAGGGACAGCGCGGTGTAACTTGCCGCGGCAACGTCATCGCGCAGAAAATCCGATGTATCGATCACCGCAGGGTCGTATACACCATGCTCCTGCGCCGCTGCGACCGCCTGCGCATAGGTGAAATCCCCATCCGCTTCATTGTAGCCGAGCGCGCGCAGCAAAAACGCCGCATACATCTGTGCGGTACAGGGCTGCTCCGGAGAAAACATGGTTGCGGACGTGCCGTTTGCCAAACCGTTCTCATACAGATACTGCACATAAGGTTTTTGCCAATTCGCCAGATCGATAAACGGCGCGTCATATACCAGTTCCTGCGCCGCATCCTCCGCGCCGAGCAGACGCACCAGCATGGCGGCTGCTTCCGCGCGGGTCGGCGCGCGGTCCAGCGCATAGCCGTTCCCTGTGCCTTGGAACAGACCGAGATCATTCAAGTGTTCCGCACTGGCGCTGAAATCCGCAGCCAAAGCACAGACCGACAGCGTACCCGCCACCAGTGCCCCCGCACATGCCAAACGTAACCATTTATTCATTGCTGTTATCTCCCGTCATTTTACGATATCATGCCCGCCGCTTTGGGGCGGCGCCGCTGAATTTATGCCGCTGTTTTTAAATTATAGCATAGTCTTGCGAGTTTTCCAACAGGAAACGGGCATACTACCGGAAGAAATGGAAAGGAAGTGTCCCCGATATGACCAATATGCAGAAATGCGGCATGATCGGCGTCGGTTTTGTCGGCGCAACGTGCGCCTATACGCTTGCGGTTTCCGGTCTGTTCTCCGAAATGATACTGGTGGATATGAACCGAAAAAAAGCGGAAAGCGAGGCAGCAGATATCAACCATGGCGTCTCCTTTGCAAAGCCCTGTTATGTGCGCGCAGGGGATTACGCCGACCTTGCCGGCTGCGGCCTGATCATCATTGCTGCGGGTGCAAATCAAAAGCCGGGCGAAACACGCATCGAACTTCTTGGCCGCAACCGTGTGATCCTGTCGTCGATCATCGAACAGATCATGCAGGTCAACCGCGATGCGGTGCTCCTGATCGTGTCCAATCCGGTCGACGTGCTCACCTGTATGGCGCAGAGCCTGTCCGGACTGCCCGCCGGACGTGTGATCGGCTCGGGCACGGTGCTGGATACTGCCCGGCTCAAGTATCTGCTGGGACAGCGGCTGGGCGTGGATGGGCGCAATGTACACGCCTTTATTATCGGCGAGCACGGCGACAGCGAGCTGGCTGTATGGTCGAGCGCAAACATCTCGGGCGTCGATCTGTATGATTACTGCCGTATCACCGGTATTTCAGATCCTGCTGCCGTACTGCGGCAGATTTACGAAAGTGTGCGCGATGCAGCCTACTCGATCATCGAAGGAAAAGGCGCGACGTATTACGGCATCGGTATGGCGGTGCGCCGCATTGCGGAAGCCATTGTGCGCGATGAGCACTCTGTCCTGCCGGTATCCTCCATGATCTCCGGACACTACGGTGTAGAGGGTATCTGCCTGGGGCTGCCGTCCATCGTCGGACGCGGCGGTGCGGAGGCAGTGCTGGATATCCCGCTTTCAGACGAGGAACTCACCCGCCTACAAAGCTCCGCGCGCAAAATGAAAGAGCTGATTGAGGAAATCGGTGCGTGATTTATGCATCCTACAGCGCAGCAAAAAGCCGCTCCATATTCGGAGCGGCTTTGATCTGCCGTTTGGTATCAGAAAGAGCCCATATCAGGCGGCTGCGTCCGCACCACCGATGATATCGGTGTAGCTGTCCAGATCCGCAGGAATATCAACGGTTACGCCGTCGCCCACCTCGTTGATGTCCATATCCATCGACATGTTCATGGTCATGACCATTTCCTCAATGCCCATATTGATGACAGCGGTCATGGACATCGAACGGATGACCCCGTTCTCAATCGTGACGGAGGAGGTAACGTCGCCCATATTGAAATCAACGCCTGTTGCGGCTTCGTCCATACCCATGCTGGCCAGTACATCGTCAACCAGATTGCTCATACCGGCCGCCGAATATGTCACGGTCATGACATCGCCGGAAGTGGTGATGGAGTCGATCAGGCAGATCGGTTCAGAGGTGCTCGTCTCCGTCATATTCGCCATATCGCCCATCTGCGCGAGCGCATCCTCAAAGGACATATCCATCTTGACCTTCTGGCCGCCCATATCCATGTAGTATACGCCATCTGCATAGTAGTACGCAACATCCTGACTGATCGAGGACTGCTCGCCATCAGCTACCAGAGACTCATCCATGGTCAGGTTGATCGCACCGGTCATGGAGATCTGGGACTGATCCATATGCTCAAGATCCATGTCCATCTTCATTTCCATCGGCATGGCCAGCGTCATCACCTGCTGGCCGTCCACGTCCACCGTGGCCTGCACGTCGGCTGTAACATCCATTTTTGTCTCGTCGCTCATCGCGGCAGACGCTGCAACATAGGAATCATAATTGTCAAAGAACGTCAGCATATCCGCCGCTGCAGTCTGGTCAACAGCACCGTCTGCCACCAGCTTTTCCAGCAGTTTCGTGTCTGCATCGCCCTTCACCGCAGTGTTCAGCGCGGTCAGGCTCATCGCAGCGACATGGTCGCGCAGGAAGTTGGTCTCATTGCAGTTGGCAATGTCCACCAGGCCGATGGACTCACCGTAATCGACTGCACCGGAGTACGTAAAGTCACCGCCCGCCGCATCGCTGTAGCCCAGCGCGCGAAGCAGGAATGTGGTGTACATCTGTGCCGAGCAGGCACTGTCGGGATCAAAAATCGTCTCTGTAATACCGTTGGTCAAATCGTTATCATACAGGTATTGCACATAGGGCTTTTGCCAGTTCGCCAGATCGGTAAACGGCGCTGTGTATTCAAGTTCCTGTGCTTCCGCTTCCTTGCCCAGCAGGCGAACCAGCATGGTCGCCGCCTCGCCACGGGTCGGGGCACGGTCGAGCGCATAGCCATCTCCTGTGCCTCGGAACAGGCCGAGATCGCTCAGCCGGTCGGCGCAGTTATCATAGCTGGCCGCACCCGCGGTCATTGCCAAGCTTGCCACCACCAAAACGGAAGCCAGCACCATCCTCATTTTTCTCTTCATAGGATAACCTCCTTTTACAATAAAAGCAGACCCATCTGCTATGAATACATATTAGCACGTCTTTTGAACAATGTAAACAACTTTTCTGATTTTACAAACGGTATTTTTCTTAACAATTTCCTAACATGCCGCATGATTTCCTGCTTGACATCAGATTGTGCTGGTGTTATATTGTGTATATATTATATTTACAATTTTCATGTTGACAATCGAAAGAAAAGGATGTATTATTGTATTGATGTATTCGCACAAAAATAATTGAGAAAGGATCGAGCTATGAAAACAAAACAATTGCTTGCAGCGCTCATATCTGCTGCAACCCTGCTCTCCACACTGCCTGCCGCGTTGGCTGCAGATGATAACACGCCGGCAACGCGCGGCGAAGTCTGCGCTGCGCTGGTTGCAGCGGCGGACGACTACAATCCCAGCGTGACCGCCGCCGATGTGATGCGCGGCGGGCCGGACGGCGATTTACGCGAAAACGACCCCGTCACCCGCGCGGAGGCGCTGGTCATGCTTCAGCGTGCCTTCGGCGGCCTGCCCGCCCCGCAGGGCGATAATGCCCGCAAAGGCTATCCGGCATCGAACTTCACCGATGTGCCCGCATGGGCGCAGGGGGAATTGCAGGATGTATTTGACGCAGGCATCGTTGCCGGTACATCCCCGACCACCTTTTCGCCAAATGCAAATGTCACCATGTCTCAGCTGGACCGCTTCATCCAGCGAACCTATTCCCTGTTCGGCAGCAATTTGAAGGATGATTTCTATGCCGCGGTCAATAAGGACTGGCTGGACAATTCTACGATTCCGGCGGGCCAGGCACAAACCGGCACGCTTGCAGAAAAAATGTATGATACAGAGCCGCTGAACGAACTGATAGAGCAGGCAGTCGATCATCCGACGAATGAAAATTCTCAGCGTATTGCGGCGCTGTACACCAATATTCTCAACTGGGATGCACGCAACGCGGCGGGCATCGATCCCATCCGTCCCTATCTGGAAGCGGTTGAAGCTTCGCAAAGCGTGGACGAGGTGATGGCAGTAAAAAAGCAGATCGCAGAGGACTTTGCCGGCAATCTGCTGGTTGGCTTCAGTCTGTCAGCGGATGCAAAGGACTCCACCCGCTACACGGTAGGCTTTTCCGCCTTCTCTCCCTCGCTGACCAAAGAAGTCTATGCTGCGGACGGCGGCAACCAAAAGGACGCATACCTCACCTATGTTCAGACGCTGTTTGAACTGGGCGGCGCGGATACGGAAAGCGCCGCAGCGGATGCGCAGCGTGTCTGGGAGATGGAAAAAGAACTGTCCACACACGCTCTTGACCAGCAGGACAAAGGCAATGTCGACAAAACCTATAACGTCTATACCATGGATGAGCTGAAAGCCCTGTTCCCCACCCTTGATCTGGATGATATTTATGCTCAGAGCGGCCTTGCCCGTTCAGACGACCATATCATTGTCAGCGATGTGGGCCTGCTCGAGGCTTCTCCCAAATACTTCACCGAAGAACATCTGGACGACCTCAAGGCCTATCTCCGGTTGACCATTCTCGCGGGCTACGGCGGCTATCTCAGCCGCGATTTTCAGGACGCATCAAATGCCTATCAGAAGGACTTTCTGGGTATCTCCGGTACGCTGAGCGACGAAGCCATGGCAACCCAGCTAGTACAGCAGTACCTGTCCGACGAGCTTGGCCGCCTGTACGTGGAACAGTACTTCTCCGAGGAAGCCAAAGCCGACGTTGAAGATATGGTCTATGACTTTATTGACATTTATAAGGATCGCATCCGCTCGCTTGACTGGATGAGCGACACGACTAAGGCAAAAGCCATCGAAAAGCTGGATGCGCTCGGCGTTAAAGTCGGCTATCCTGACGAAGGAAAGTGGAATGACTACTTCAAGGGTGTTACTCTCAAAACCGCAGCCGAGGGCGGCAGCTATTTTGACAACATTATCACCATGATGAAGGCACAGAAGCAAATGCAGATTGAATGGCAGAATCAGCCGGTCAACAAAGATCTGTGGCCGATGGCGGCCTACACGGTCAACGCCTGTTATGTGCCTGCGAACAACGAGATTGTATTCCCAGCGGGTATTTTGCAGGCCCCGTTGTATGATGTGAACGCCTCGCGCGAGCAGAATCTCGGTGGTATCGGCTATGTTATCGCGCATGAGATCACGCACGCCTTTGACAACAACGGTGCGAAGTTCGACAAGAACGGCAACGCTGCCGACTGGTGGACCGAGGAGGACTACGCCGCGTTCCAGAGACTGTGCGACGAGGTCGTCGCCTACTACGACGGCGTGGAAGCCGCGCCCGGTATTTCCTGCAGCGGCGCGCTGACGCTTTCCGAAAACATCGCCGATCTCGGTGCGGCGCAGTGTATCCTGGAAGCCGCCCAGCGCGAAGATAATCCCGACTTGGAAACGCTGTTCCGCTCTGTTGCGAACACCTGGCGCTCAACCATGCCGCGCGACACAGCCGCATATTACACGACGCTCGATGTGCACGCGCCGGATAAGCTGCGTGTCAACCGCGTACTGCAATCGCTCGACGAGTTCTATACGACCTTCGAAATTACCGAAGGGGACGGCATGTGGCTTGCGCCCGAAAAACGCGTTTCGATTTGGTAACAGCTTGATCGCCGTGATTTCCGTCTCCCCTACTTCAATAGCATCGCCCCCTGTATCGAAAACTGATACAGGGGGCGTTTTCGTCTATCATGCGGTTTTGCCGGAGCCTTCCCTTCCGCGTGTGGGCCGGTTTTCACTCGTATGCTGTATTACAGCAGCATTTCCAGCGGCGCGTCGCAATAAGGGCATGGATCACCCGGCCTGCCGGTCAGCGGCAGATAAGGCTCGGTTTTGGTAATACATTTGTGGTTGGAGCATTTCACGCCGTGCGCACCGATATCCTGATGTCCCGCACGAATAAACGGCAGCTTGGACAGCGTCAACAGCAGCGCCATGCGGCCAAACATACCAAACCGTGCCTGCCGGAAATAGACCGCGCGTGGGTCGTCGTCCACATCCTGTGCAATCTCATCCACACGCGGCAGCGGATGCAGCACCAACATATCCTTCTTCGCACGCTTGAGTTTTTCCGCCGTGAGCTGGTAATTGCCCTCCAGATTCTCATACTCCTGCGCAGTGACAAATCGCTCGCGCTGGATGCGCGTCATGTACAGCACATCCAGCTCGGGCAGCACCTTATCAATGCTGTCTGCCTCGCAAAACGGCATATTGTGCTCTTTCAGGAAGCGGACCATGTAATCCGGCAGTTTCAGCGCGTCGGGCGCGATCAGATAAATCTGCACATTGTGATACCGCTCCAGAAAATGCAGCAGCGAATGCACGGTGCGGCCATACTTCAAATCACCGCACAGGCCGATCTTCATGTCGTCCGCCGAGCCGCGCAGACGCAGGATGGTAACCATGTCGGTCAGCGTCTGCGTTGGGTGCAGGTGCCCGCCGTCGCCCGCGTTGATGACCGGCACGGAGGAATACATGGACGCCGCCTTGGCCGCCCCCTCGCGCGGATTGCGCATGACGATCATATCCGCATAGCTGGAAACCATATTGATCGTGTCTTTAAGCGTCTCCCCCTTTGCGGTAGAGGACGAACCCGGATCGGAAAATCCGACCACGCTGCCGCCGAGCCGCATCATCGCGGTTGAAAACGACAGATTGGTGCGTGTGGACGGCTCATAAAACAGGCTGCCCAGCACCTTACCGCGGCAGGCGTCGGTATAGCCCTCGGGGCGGTCAATCATATTGGTGGTAAGCTTATACAAATCGGAAAATTCCTTTTCCGTCAGATCACATAAATCAATAATGTGGCGCATCGGACATCCATCCCTTTCTCTGTCTTTTCCTTACCTATCATACCACAGGGAAAAACGAAAGAAAAGGCTTATTTGCGCATCGCATCGATCGGGTCCAGTCGCGCGGCACGAACCGCAGGGAGCAATCCGGCCACCGCTCCGCAAGCGACGGATAACACAAGCAAAACCGCCGAAACGCGCAGATCCGGCAAAATTGACGCGCCCCAGTACAGTGCTCCGCCCGCAAGGCATAGGCCGCAAAGCCCGCCAAACGTGCACAGCAGCGCGGATTGCAGCAAAAAAAGCCGCCGAATATCGCGCGGCTGCGCGCCGATGGCCAGCAGAATACCGATCTCCCCTGTTTTTTCATGCGCGGCCGCCAGCATGCTGCACAGCACCCCGATCAGAGCGACGCACAGTGTGATCCCCCCTGCAACGATAAAAAGCAGTACACACAGCTCCGCAAGCCGCTCCACGGTTTCCACCATGCCGGACATGTTCTGCACCCGCACGGTTCCGTCCACCTGCCCGCGTTCCGTCAGGTAGCGGGAAATCTGTCCGCTGACCGCGGACAGATCGGACTGTGCGCTGCACTGCACGAATACCTGATCCGCATTCTCCTGTACCGTTGCCAGACAGGTGTACGGAACATATATCAGATGCGGTGCGAAGGAGGACAGCGCGCCGCCCAGCGCGCTGGTCTGCGCCTTGACCACACCGCACACGGTGAAATACTGATCCCTGCCGTCCAGCCGCAGGCGGATGGTTCGTCCGGTGATATTGGTGCGTCCATATAGTGCCTGCGCCAAATCGTCTCCGACAACCGCCACCGGCTGCGCCGTATCCGCCTGCCGTTCCGTCAGCAGGGTGCCCGCCAGCACTTCCAGCTGCATAACCTCCCCCAGTCGTTCGTCTGCGCCCAAAAAAACAGCGTTCTCTGTCACATGTCCCGCCCTTACATTGCCGGTTTTTGCCTTGATTGGCATAACGCTGTCGATTCCGGCAACCGCCTGTTCCAGTGTGTCCGCCAGTTCTGCGGACAAGGGGGGGCCTGCACCGTGGTCGTCCAGATAAACGGTCAAGCCGCTGACACCGAGGGTTTTCAGCGCCAGCTGCACCTGGGTCTGCCCGAACAGTCCGATCGCCGCGATCAGCAGCAATGCTCCCGTTCCAACGGCAACCGAAAGCGCGCACAACGCGGTTCGCAGCGGATTTTCACGCAGATTGGCAGCCGCTAAACGAAACAGATCGGCTGTCCTCATGCTGTCACCTCGACAAGTGCGCCATCTTTCAAGGTATCGGACGGGGAAAGAACAACGACCGCATCCGGTTCCAGACCATCCAGTATTTCAGTTACGGTTTCCAGCATGTATCCGGTGGTGACGGCGCGCTGTACAGCGCGCCCGTTTTCAATGCAGAACACATATTCCTGCTCGCCGCGCTGGCAGACCGCCTCATGCGGCACGACGACCGCATCCGGATGGTGCTCGGTAAATATCTTGACCGACGCCGAATATCCCGGCCGCAGCCCCTCGGTATCGCCGCGCAGGGACAAAACCGTCTCCACTGTGGCTTCGCCGCTTTGTCCCGTCAGGCTCATCGCGCGTACAGCCACGGGCGCGACGCTGTCCACCTGCGCCGCATACACTTCATCCCCCGCCGCCGCGGCTGTCACATTTGCGCGCTGTCCGGCTGCCAGCTCACCCGCATACAACTCCGGCGACTGCGCGCGCACCTGCAGGCTGTTCAGATCTGCAACCCGGATGCAGGGCAGTCCGGCAATCACCGTCTCCCCTGCCGATGGAATGGTAAGCACGGTTCCTGAAACCGGCGCACGAAGAACGCTTTGCTCTGCAGCAGACACGGTCTGCGCCGCCTGTCCGGCAACCGCGTTCCATACCGCCTGCATACGTTCGGTTCCGCTGTCCTGCTGCGCATCCGTCAGTGTACACAGCACCTCCCCCTGCTCCACCGTATCGCCGACCGATGCATACACTGCTGCGACGGCCGCGTTTTCCAGCGGACAGAGCGCCGTGCTGTTCGCGGCTTCTACCGTACCCGTGATGGTGACGCTGTTGTAGATATCCTGCGCCGACGCATTTCCCGCCCGCACCTGCTCCGCTTCCGGCGGACGGCTCTGCCATGATCCAAACAGCATACCGGCCAGAATGACTGCCGTGGATACCAAAACCGCCCGCGCCTGCTTTTCCATTCAAAAACCGACCTCCCCGCGCAAACTGCTTCTAGTTTACTTCGGAAAAGCCGGTTTTACCCATGTAAATATTTTCAAAGCACGGCGCGGATGGCATCTGCTACGGTCTTGACGCGCACAATGTTCATTTTGCGTGTCAGTTCCTCATCGATATCCTGCATGGGCATGACGCAGGTGTGGAAGCCCAATCGGTAAGCCTCGTTGATACGCTGGCCGGCGCTCGACACCGCGCGCAGCTCGCCGGTCAGACCAACCTCGCCAAAGCTCATCACACCCTCAGGCAGAGGCTTGTCTCTAAAGCTGGATGCGATTGCCAGCACCATCGGCAGATCAACCGCTGGTTCGTCCAGCCGCATACCGCCGACCACGTTGACGTATACATCGGACGAGGAAAGAAACAGGCCGCACCGTTTTTCCAAAATCGCCAGCAGCAGCACCATTCGGTTATAGTCAACGCCCGCGGCTGTGCGGCGCGGCACACCGAACTGGGTTTTTGCAGCAAGCGCCTGTACTTCGGCAAGCAGCGGGCGGCTGCCCTCCATCACGCAGGCAATGCAGTTGCCGGACGATCCCTGCGGATGTCCGGCGAGCATGGCGGCGGAAGGGTTCTGTACCTCCATCAAACCATGGTCACTCATTTCAAATACGCCGATCTCGTTGGTCGAGCCGTAGCGGTTTTTTGCCGCGCGCAGGCAGCGGAACGGGCCGGTGGTCTCCCCTTCAAAATAAAGCACACAGTCGACCATATGCTCCAGAATTTTGGGGCCTGCAAGCGTACCCTCTTTATTAACATGGCCGACAATGAAGATCGTCACATTCTTGTTTTTGGCGTACTGCATCAGGCTCATGGCGCATTCCTTGATCTGCGTCGTGCCGCCGGGCGCCGCAGTCAGGTCGCGCTTGTAAACCGTCTGGATCGAATCCACGATCAGGATATCGGGCGCGAGAAGTTCGGTCTCGCTGATGATCTGCTCCATATCCGTCTCCGCGAGGATATACAGATCGGGCGAGGAGATTTTCAGCCGCGCCGCGCGCAGCTTGATCTGACGCAGAGATTCCTCACCGGAAACATACAGCACGCGTGCAGATTTGCACATCTCCTGACACATTTGCAGCAAAAGCGTTGATTTGCCGATGCCCGGCTCGCCGCCGACCAGAACGAACGAGCCGTGCACCGCGCCGCCGCCCAGCACGCGGTCCAGCTCGCCGATGCCCGAATAAAACCGTGTTTCGTCGCCGCTTTCAATATCGCGCAGCAGGGTCGGGCGGGACGCGCCGCGCTGGAAGCTGTTCGTGCCGCGCGCAGCGGACTCCGGCTGCACCTTATATTCGCTCATGGTATTCCACGCCCCGCAGGAGGGGCATTTTCCGAACCATTTCGGCGCTTCATACCCGCATTCGCTGCATAAATACACTGTTTTTTGCTTCATACTTCCTCCGTCAACCGCTGCTTTCGTAACGGAGATAACCTGTTACGATACTTGCAGCGAGTTTTTTATGATATTCCGTGTCGCTTAACCGCTGTTCTTCCTCCGGATTGGACAAAAACCCACACTCGACAATCACCGCCGGACATTCCAGCTTTTTCATCAGGTAAATCGTACTTTCCGCCTGCTTTGCCTGCCGTGTGTTTGCAGGGTCGCAGCCCTCTGCCAGCGTTTCCTGCATCTGTTCGGCAAGCGCACGGCTGTCCGGATGACTGGGCGAGTAGAACACCTGCGCGCCATGATACCGCGCATCGCTGAACTTGTTTAAGTGAATGCTCAGGAAAACCGGATTGGACGTCTCCTGCACGAACTGTTCGCGCGCCTTGATATCAGCGATTTTGTTTTCCCTGACCGAGCGCGACGGATCGTAGCCGAGCGCGTTTTCATCTGTGCGCGTCATGGCCGTGTGCACACCGAAAAATTCTGCCAGCGCCTGTACGCGCTGCGCAATGCTCAGGTTGATATCCTGCTCGCTTGTGCCGCTGGAGCCGACTGCACCGCCGTCAAACCCGCCGTGTCCGGCGTCGATCACCAATGTGCGCGCCGCGCGGTTCTGCGCGATTGCCTGCACCATGCTGCCGCCGCGCATCCCCACAACCAGAGCAAGCGCCAGCGCCGCCGCGCCGATCACCATTCGTTTCCCTGTTCGTTTGTCCATCGAGCGCACCTCCGTCACCAAAGCCTATGCGCGCCCTGCGTTCATTATAATCCACCATACGCCCAAGCGCAATAAATTCATTGTCTGCTGCACAAAATCATGCTATGATAAACAAATGGAGGAATGTCACCATGAACAGAGTACCCAAACTGCTCGCAGTTATCGATTATCAGAATGATTTTGTCACCGGTTCACTCGGCTTTGAAGGTGCTGCCGCGATCGATGACGGCATCGCCCGTCTGGCACAGACCTATCTCGTGCAGGGCGATCATGTGCTGTTCACCTATGACACACACGACGGCACCTATCTCGAGACCCGCGAGGGCCGCGCCCTGCCCATCCCGCACTGCAGCCCGGGCGAAACCGGCTGGCGGCTGTACGGTAAAACGCAGGAGCTTTGCTGCGAGACCTGCGCCAATCATCAGATTCATACGGTGTGCAAACATGCCCTCGGCATGCCGCCCGCGGAACTGATCAAGCTCGGTCAGGAGCTGCCCGACTTGCGGGAGATCCTGGTTGTCGGCGTGGTAACGCATATGTGTGTGTTGTCCAATGCGGTGCTCCTGCAGGCGCAATGGCCGGAAGCGCAAATTACAGTGGATGCCGCACTTTGCCGCAGCTTCGATCCTGTCCTGCATGAAAAAGCGCTCGATGTGATGCAGGGCCTGCAAATGACGGTCATTAACCGGTAAAGGGGGAAAACTGGTGATATGAGATTCAAACAGATCCTGTCTGCCGCAATGCTCTGCGGCATTTCCATGCTCGCCTGTGCTGGGGCTGCTTTTACGGATACCACTGGGATACCTGAGCAGGCGGATATCGATTATGTCGTTTCGCACGGGTTGTTCAACGGCACGGATGAAGCACATTTCTCCCCTTCCGAACCGCTGAGCCGTGCACAGGCGGTTGCCGTGCTTGCACGGCAGGCGCGGGCACAGGGCCAGCCTGTGGATGTGTTTGCCGATGTCCCTGCCGATGCCTATTACCGGAACCCGCTTGGCTGGGCGTATCAAAGCGGGATTGTAAACGGCACTTCCGAAAACACTTTCGCGCCGGACAGGCCGGTGACGCATCGGGAGCTTACCGCCATCCTGACGCGCTACCTGTCCTGGCTGGGACGGACCGATACCGAGATCGAGCCCCGCGGAAGCGGCACAGTAACCCGCGCTCAGGGCGCGTCCTATTTTGCATCGCTCGACCGAGCGCTGCTATCTCGCGATACCGAACTGCTGACGCACACTGCCGCAGACGGCATAACGCTGACCGGTAAACTCGATCTGCCGGCCGGCAGCGGTCCAGTCGAACGTCTTGTACTGTTTATCAACGGTTCCGGACCGAATACTTATGATAACAAACGTCAATACGGTGACCAGACCTTCAACTATTTCGATCTGTTTGCGGAACAGTTTGGCATGCGGGAAACCGGCTTTTTCCGATGGAGCACGCGCGGCGTCTCTATGGGGGAGCAGCCGCCCTCCTTTGACACCATAGATGAAGCGGTGTATCAGACCTATCTGCCCTCCACCAATGTCAGCGATATTGGAGAGTGGATCACACAGTTGCGCCAAAACCCGCGTCTGAAGGATGCCGACATCTGGCTGCTCGGTTGGAGCGAGGGCACGATCATCGCGCCGCTTGCCGCTGAGGCCTATCCGGATGAAATCAGCGGCCTGCTGCTCGCGGGCTACTGCAACGACCGTATGGATCAAATCTTTGACTGGCAGCAGTCCGGCGAACCGTCCATGATTTTCTACCGCCAATATTTTGATACCGATGGAGACGGCAGCATCTCCGAAGCGGAATATACCGCCGATCCCTATGGGGTTGTCAGCAGTATACTGGGAAACACGCCGTTTGCGGATATTGACATGGATCAGAATGGTACAATCACTGCAAACGATTTTTCCATGATGCTCGCACCAGGCAAGCAGGCGTTTTATGACGCAGTCGAACGCGGCGATGATAACTGGCTTGCGGAAAATTACAGTGTGCGTCTGACAAGCGGCTGGTTCAAAGCGCATCAGGCGCTGCAGCCGAATAGCGAGGTGCTTCCGACGCTTGATCTGCCCATTCACATTTTCCACGGCACAGCGGATACCAACTGCAATGTGCAGGGCGTATATGATATCCGCGCTCAATTTGCCGCGCTTGGAAAAACCAATCTGACCACACATGTCTATGAGGATTATGACCATAACCTGCTTTACGACTTGTATGTGATCAACGGTTTGATGCCGACTGCCTTTACCGACCTGTTTCAATCAATTTTCATCCTGTGAAGGAAGAGGGCTTCCCGCTGTGGAAGCCCTCTTTTCTTTATTTTGCGTCACTGCGGCGCAGTGTATCCAGCATCGTAGAAACCGTCAGCTTGCGTGCAAACGATTCGCGAAACCGCACAGACTTTTCCTTGCCTGCCGCGCGCAGGCTTTCCAGCTGTGCAGCGATCTCCGCCTGCTCATGTTCAAGCTGCTCCACCGTATCTTCCCATCGTCCGAGGCGCATAATCGCCTGCGTTTGCAGTTCCGGCGCTATCGCATAGCCGTCCTTTGTTTTCTGCGTAAATCGTTCCATCATTTTCCCCTTTCTCCCTCTCAGTGACCGCGGCGTATCCCGCAAGCAAGCTCTACAGACACGCTGTACTTGTTTACGAAAGCATGTAGCGATTCGGCAAACCTTGCGTTTATTATTTTAGAGCAATTTTCCCAGCATTGTAAATCGGTTTTGGACCGATGGTGTAAATAATGTCTACTGAACAAACGACGATTTCCTGAGAGGGAGCCAGACGGCGAGCAGCACCACCAAAATCCGCAAAAGGGCGCTCTGAATCTTGCGGAGATTCAGCAGCAGGACCGACATGGCAATCACATGGGCGGCCGTTGCACGCAGTCTGGCGGTAATAAGCCCCATGCCGCATTTCCGTTTTGCCAGGCTGAATCTGCGCTCTACCTCCACACGTTCACATTCATCCAGACGATCCTGTGTGTTGTCCCTGTGATCGTCCTTCCTCGGCCTGCCCAATGCCGGACC